>DUMM01000115.1 GCA_012839845.1 Bacillota bacterium
GCCATCAGCACCTCCGCCAAATCTGTCTTCAGCCTCGGCATCACCGCCTGGGTCTCGGGATCCCCGAACCGGCAGTTAAACTCCACGACCTTGGGGCCGGTATCTGTCAGCATTAGGCCCGCATACAGCACTCCTGTGTATACGATCCCTTCCCTATGCAGCGCCTCCAGGACAGGCAGCAAGATGGAACTGCAGATCTCCCGCTGCAGAGCTTCATCCACCACCGGCACGGGACTGTAAGCTCCCATACCTCCGGTATTGGGGCCCTGATCTCCATCGCCTACCGCCTTATGATCCTGACTGGGCACCAGGGGTACGCAAGTCTTGCCGTCACAAAGGGCTAGAATTGAGACTTCCTGCCCTTTCATAAACTCCTCTATGACGACGCGCCTGCCCGCTTCCCCCACCCGCTGGCCGGAAAGGGTGAGCCTAACCGCCTCCAATGCGCTCTCCACGTCTTGCGCTATTACAACCCCTTTGCCTGCTGCGAGGCCGTCGGCTTTAATCACGATGGGTGCACCCATTTCTCGGATATACGCCGCGGCATCTTGGTAATCGGCAAATGCCCTATACGCAGCAGTGGGTATCCCGTATTTCTCCATCAATCTCTTAGCAAACACTTTACTGCTTTCGATTTGGGCGGCGGCTCTGGTAGGCCCAAAGATCCTCAGCCCTCGAGCCCGAAAGACATCGACGATGCCC
Organism: Bacillota bacterium; assembly: GCA_012839845.1. Lineage (GTDB taxonomy): Bacteria > Bacillota > Limnochordia > DTU087 > DTU087 > DTU087. Next base: position 703 of record DUMM01000115.1, read on the forward strand.
TCTGCCAAGTATCCTTCTGGGCCCACAACAGTCAAATCGATTCCCTGTTTCTCCGCAAACTCTGCCAAAGCGTTGGAATCAGAACCGTCCAAACTGGGTATCCGAGCTGCCTGGGCCATGCCTGCATTGCCCGGGTAACACCACACAGTATCCACCTTTGGACTCTGCAGGAGCTTCCATGCAATCGCGTGCTCTCTGCCCCCGCTGCCAACAACTAGCACTTGCATACAACTCTTCTCCCCCGTATCTCCCACTGTTTGCTCAACACCAGTGCAACAGCCTGCGGCAAGGCCTCATGTTCTTTGACCAAAATCCGCTCTGCCAGCGACTCCTCGGTATCATCATCGTACACCGGCACTGCCTTCTGGACGATGATGGGTCCCGAATCCATCCCCTCATCGACAAAGTGCACAGTGCAGCCGGCGATCTTCACCCCGTACTCCAAAGCCTGCCGCTGGGCATTGAGCCCCGGAAAGGCAGGCAGCAGTGAGGGATGGATGTTGATAATCCGGTTGGGGAAAGCCCTTACCAGCTCCTTCGGAAGCAGCCGCATAAACCCTGCCAGCACTACCAAGTCTGCACCGGTTTCTTCCAAGACTCTCTGGAGATTCTGGAAGTACTCCTGCCGCCGCTCCCTACCCAGCCATGGGAGGACCTGTGTGGGGATGCCGGCCCGCCTTGCCCGCTCCAATCCCAAGGCGTTGGGCTGATCGCTGATGACAGCCACAATCTCCGCATCCAGCTTGCCCGCGGCGATGGCATCGATGAGAGCCTGCAAGTTGGACCCGCGTCCGGAGATCAATACCGCCAACCGTCCCATCTACCATTCCCCCTTTTTACGCAAAGACAACCTGCCCTCGACCAGGTACCAGCTCGCCGATGATGTATGCCTTGATGCCCGACTTCGCCAGCGTGTCCAGGGCAGCATCAGCGCTATCCCGCTTTACCATCACCACCATACCGATGCCCATGTTGAAGGTGCTGTACATCTCATCTTCATCGACTTTACCCAAGTGCTGCAGGATGGCGAAAATCGGATGCACCGGCCAGCTCCCTTTGTGAATCACTGCGTCCACGTCTGCCGGCATGGCCCGTGGTATATTCTCCGGCATGCCTCCTCCGCTGATATTCGCAATACCGGTAACCTCTACGGCCTCTATTAGGCCGAGCACAGGTTTTACGTAGATAAGGGTTGGCTCCAGGAGTTCTTCTCCCAGGGTGCGTCCCAGTTCTGCAAAGTAATCTGTGACCTTGTAGCTGTGATCGTGGAAAAAGATCTTCCTCACCAAGGAATAACCACTGCTCTGCAGACCGCTGGAGCCAAGGCCGATGATCACATCTCCCGCCTTGGCCTCCTGCCCAGTGATGCATTTGGCCTTTTCCACTACGCCAACGGCAAATCCGGCCAAATCGTACTCATCTTCGGGGTAGAAGCCGGGCATTTCCGCGGTCTCCCCGCCTACCAGGGCACAGCCAGCCTGGCGGCAGCCCTCCGCCACCCCCGCCACGATTTTTTCAATCTTCTCCGGCCGGTTTTTGCCCACCGCCAGATAATCTAGGAAAAAAAGGGGCTCTGCGCCTTGGCAGATGATATCATTGACACAGTAGGCCACCACGTCGATGCCCACTGTATCGTGCTTATCCATCATAAAGGCTACCTTCAGCTTTGTCCCTACTCCATCGGTGCCGGCCACCAGTACAGGTTCTCGGTACTTAGCGGTATCCAATGCAAAGAAGGACCCAAAACTGCCGATGCCCATCAAAACCTCAGGCCGGAACGTGGATTCAGTGTGTTTCTTTATCCTGCGCATCACCTCATACCCGGCTTCAATATCTACACCCGCTGCTTTATAAGCACTCTTTTCCATTTTCTTTCCTCCCCTCGCTGCCTGGGATGATGGGGTATTCACCCGTGAAACAGGCTAGACACAGCTCATCTCGGGGGATGCCGATGGCCCTTACCAGCCCGTCGACGGAAATATAGTGGAGGGAATCTGCCCCGATTAGCTTTCTCAGTTCGTCAAGGGTTCGTCCCGACGCCACCAGTTCGCTCTCCGAAGAAGGCTCATTCCCGTAATAACAGGGAAAGCGGTAGGGAGGCGAAGCCACGTACATGTGCACTTCCCGGGCACCGGCTTCACGGAGGAGTCTTATCAGCTTGCCTGATGTTGTTCCCCGAACAATTGAATCATCGACTACTGCGACGCCTTTTCCCTTCAGAACATCCACCACAGGGTTCAGCTTGATCTGAACTGCCAAGCTCCTGTCTCCCTGGGTGGGCCGAATGAAGGTCCGCCCCACATAACGGTTTTTGATCACACCAATCTCGAAAGGCAGGCCTGCCTCCTCGGCAAAGCCCAGAGCTGGAGCAACTCCCGAATCTGGAGCTCCAATGACTAGATCAGCACTGATAGGGACCTCCTTGGCCAGTTCTCTGCCGATGGCTTTCCGCACAAGATAGGCATTCCTGCCGCCTATACAGCTGTCAGGACGGGCAAAGTACACGTGTTCAAAGGAACACAGCGCCTTCCTGCCAGCACTCTGCAGCCTGTATGTGCGCCATCCAGTACCGTCCAGCATCAAGAGCTCGCCGGGTTCGATTTCTCTAATCACTTCTCCGCCCAAATTGGTGATGGCACAAGACTCCGATGCAGCAATGTAACCTTCCTCCAGTCTGCCCAGAGTAAGGGGACGGTTTCCCCAAGGATCCCGGGCGGCCAGCAGCATATCTTCGCCGAGAATAACTAGGGCATACGAGCCTTCAATGTGCTCCAGAGTCTTTGCTACTGCTGCCGGGAGGCTTTCCGCACCGCTTTTGGCAATTAGATTGAGAATCACCTCTGAGTCGCTGTCGGTTTGGAGTACAGTGCCTTCGCTCAACAGCTTCTCACGGAGTTTGTCGCCGTTGAGGAGACTTCCATTGAGAGCAGCGGCCAGACTGCCGTAGGACGAGCGCACCAGGAAAGGCTGAGTATTCACCACATGCCTTTCCCCCTTGGTCGCAAGGCGCACGTGACCGATGCCAGCAAAACCTTCCAGTTCACTGAGGCTCTCTTCGTCAAAGACTTTCGGTACCAGCCCGGCACCCTTGTGCAGCCTCATTCTCTCTCCGTCAAAGGTGACTATACCTGCCCCTTCCTGGCCCCGATGCTGCAGGGCATATAAGCCCAAGTAGCACAGTCTTACAACCGCCGCATCAGTGTTTTTTCCCCAAATGCCCAATACTCCACAGGCTTCCCTGGGTTTTTCTGAAAATCTGCCGGCCAATCTCAAGCCTCCATCAGACATGGAATAGCCCTCCGCCAAGCTGTTTCTAGTTCCTCTACTGGAAGATCAATCAGCATTTGCTTTCCCTGATTTCCAGCCTTTCTCCGAATCTGCAGCTTACCCTCCTGCACTTTGCCGATGACATTCACAGGAACACTGAGCTCTTCCGCCATCTGCCTAAACTTCACCAAATGCTCAGGCGCCAACGACACCACTATGCGGCTGTGACTTTCTCCAAACAGCAGCTGTGCAGGCGACAAATCCTGCTGTTCTAGAGCTACCTCAGCTCCCAGACCCCCTAGAATGCAGCATTCCGCCAGAGTCACCGCTAAACCGCCTTCACTGCAGTCGTGTGCGGAGCTCACAATTCCGGCCCTGACAGCCGCCAGGCAGAGATCTTGAACCCGCTTTTCCAAGTCAAGGTCGAGCTCCGGCGGACGCCCTGCTGCCACGCCGTGGATCACCTGAAGATACTCGCTGCCTCCCAGCTCCCCTTTGTTTTCTCCCAGCAGGACAATAAGGTCTCCCGCCCGCTTGAAGCTCTGAGTGCAAATGTTTGCCTTATCTTCGATAAGGCCAGCCATGCCGATGACCGGCGTCGGGTAGATGGCTTTACCCTTGCTCTCATTGTAAAAAGACACATTGCCTCCGATGACCGGAGTATTCAGCTTCTCACAAGCCTCAGCGATGCCCTCTATAGCCTCAGAAAACTGCCAGTAGATCTCAGGTTTTTCGGGATTGCCGAAATTCAGGCCATCGGTAACCGCCAAAGGTTTGGCTCCAGTGCAAACCAGATTTCTGGCGGCTTCAGCGACGGCAGCAGCGGCACCGGACCGGGGATTGAGGTAACACAACCGAGCGTTGCAATCCACAGTAAAGGCCACGGCCTTATCGCTGCCCTCAATGGCAATTACTCCTGCCCCGGTGAGACCAGGAGCTGTGAGGGTATTTCCACCAATTTGGTAATCAAACTGATTGTAGACCCATTCCTTGCTGGCAATATTGGGTGAAGCCAATAATCTCAGAAGTACCTGATTGCAGTCATCTGGTTCGACGGCACTGTCTGGGGAAAAGCTTTCTGCTTCATCCAAGTAAGCGGGTCGTCTGCTTGGTGGATGGTAAACAGGAGCACTGGCCAACGCCTGGGCGGGGACCTCAGCCAGCACCTCGTCCCCCATTTTAACCCGCAGGAAGCCGTCACCTGTTACTCTGCCGATGGCGGCCAATGGGACATTCCATTTCTCAAACACCGCCTGAACCGCTGCCTCTTTCCCTGCTTTCACCACAAACAGCATCCGTTCCTGGGTTTCAGACAGCATGATCTCATATGGCGTCATATCCGAGTCCTGCACCGGGACCAGCCTGAGATCCAGTTCGATCCCGTGGTTGCCCCTCGCGGCCATTTCACTGGCTGAACTGGTCAGACCCGCTGCTCCCATGTCCTGAATTCCCACTAGAAGGCCGGCTTTGATGGCCTCAAGACAGGCTTCCATAAGGCGTTTGCCCATGTCGGGATACCCCCTCGGTATTGAAGCCTTTAGTTGAGCGGCTTCCTCGGTGAGTTCACCCGAGGCAAAGGAGGCCCCTTCGATGCCGTCTCGGCCGGTGGGCCTTCCTGCTGCCATTACCACATTGCCGACACCGGTGGCGACACCCCTGGCAATGGGGTCTCCCTTATCTAGGAAGCCGACAGCCATGGCGTTAACCAAGCAGTTTTCGCTGTAACAGTCATCGAAATAGATTTCTCCCCCGATCATGGGAAGTCCGAAGGTACTCCCGTAGTCAGCCATACCGGCTACTGCTCCAGCCAGAAGCTTCCTTTGATGAGGATCTGTTAACCGCCCGAATCGAAGGGAGTTCAGACCTGCAACCGGCCTTGCCCCCATGGTGAAAATGTCCCGGAGTATCCCACCGATCCCCGTAGCCGAGCCGGCATAGGGTTCGACGGCCGAAGGGTGGTTGTGGCTTTCAATTTTCATGACTATTGCCTGTCCGTCTTGAATATCGATAATCCCCGCATTCTCACCGGGGCCCTGCAGCACCTGGCTGCCGCTAGTAGGCAGTTTTTTGAGCAGCGCTCGGGAGTACTTGTACCCGCAGTGTTCCGACCACATGACAGAAAACAGTGCTAACTCCAGATCGTTCGGTTCCCGTCCCAGAACATCCTCAATCATTCTATACTCTTCCGAGGTAAGCCCCGCATTCTCCCAGCGCTTCGCCTGACCGTCTGCCATTGTCTTTGCCTCCTTTTCAAGTCAAATTCCCTTGGCTTTTTCGGATCTGCTAAGTCCTCAACAAACCCATACCAACTCTTGAAAAAAACGGGTAGGTTGCACTTGTTATCGTGAAACCTACCCGCCAAGGCTTTTATCCTTCTACGGTGTAGCACTAACCTCATGGGCCAGCGCCTGCACCACTCGGTCCAGACCCGTCAGGTGAGCTGACAGCGGAACCCTAGGTGCACTTTCAGACACAACATATATGTAGTTTTAGGGCTGTTTGCCGCTCAAATATGCCCGAAAACCCAACTCCTCTAACTTAGCGCTCTTCGCCAAGACTGCCTCCGCTTGTTTTTTTCTGTACATATCTAGCTTATCCTGCCAAACGGGATCAGTCAAGCCGAGTATTTGCATCGCCAGAATGGCAGCGTTCCTACCGGCATTGATGCCGACACACGCCACTGGTATCCCGGGAGGCATCTGCACTATGGAATACAGTGCATCCGTTCCCCGCAGCTCGCCGCTGGCGATAGGGACTCCGATCACCGGTAAATGCGTATGGGCAGCCAACACCCCCGGCAGATGAGCTGCCATCCCCGCCGCAGCAATGATCACCTTCAAACCCCTGTCTGCAGCAGTCTGGGCAAACTCCGCCGCCTCCTTCGGTGTCCGGTGCGCCGATAGGATCTTTACCTCAAAGGGTACTCCCCATTCCTCCAAGAGCTCCAAACCAGATACCAGTGCCGGCAGGTCCGTGTCACTGCCGATCACCACGCCTACAAGAGGCTCAACTTTCGCTGTTTTCTGGTCCATCATCACCATTTCCTTTCTCCAGCAGCAGTTCTAGTCTCGGTAAAGCTTCTTCCATAGCCTCCCGGCCCAGCCGCACAAATTCGTCTACAGCGTGAAAATCTGTTAAACCCAAACCACCCAGCTTCGGCACAATCACCAAATCAGCTTTGCTCAGCTGCTTCTCAACGTGAGCCCTCTGCAGGATGTTGATGGCCTGCTGGATCACATCCGCTGGCCGCTCCGGTTTCCCTCCAGCCAAAAAAGAGCCGTTGAGGCTGACAGCGATTACCGCGTCTACATCGAGCTCAAGAACAGTGGCCACCGGCACGTTCTCTGTCAATCCCCCGTCAACTAGATACCGTCCCTGACACTCCACCGGTGCATAGATGCCTGGGACTGTGCAGCTTATGCGAACCGCCCGGGCTACATCCCCGTGGCGTAGAACAACTTTCTCGCCCCGCAGTAAATCTGAGGCAACCACCGCCAGCGGAATATTGAGTTCAGCAAAACTCTTGCCGTTGAGATAGCGGCGCAGCCATTGTTCGATGCCTGAAGACTGCAGCAAGCCCGTCCCCAAAGACACCCCTCGAGCGAGAAACCACCAGTTGCTGGCCTTGGCGATACCTATAAGCTCTGCAGGGGAAAAACCTGCAGCTGTCAGCGCCCCTACCACAGCTCCGGCACTAGTGCCGGCGATAGCTCCAACGGAGATTCCCCGCTCCCACAGGACTTGCAGTACACCCAAATGGGCAATTCCCCTGGCAGCCCCGCCCCCTAAGGCCAATCCCAACCTTTTCCTAACCAGCCAAACCCCACCCCTCTTGTCGAGTTCTCGCCATTATGTATTATATCACTATCACACCAGTTTACGGCTTCAAATACTGCGGAAGCCAGGGTCTATGAACCCTGGCCTCCGCCTATGTCAATACTCTCTGTGACTGTATGCACCTACGATGAGCTTGCTGCCCGCAGCTTGCTCAATGCTTTTCGTTCAAGCCGAGATACGTGCATCTGAGATATTCCGAGCATTTCACCGACCAAGCTTTGGGATAATCCTTCCACATAGCGCAAGTAAAGGATCTGCCGTTCCCGCTGCGGGAGAGTGCTGATTAAATCTCTGATCACCAGGCGATTTTCGACCGCTTCGTAATCCCCGTCGGTGTCTCCGAGGAGATCTTCCAACACCATCTCGTCGCCGCTGCTTTCCTGCTGGAGGGAAGTAGATACACGATTGGGGCCTGCTTCATAGGCCTCCAGAAGTTTCTCTTCTTCAACACCCAGCCACTGTGCGATCTCCTTCATCGTTACAGCTCTGCCCAGTTTGCCGGAGAGATACGACCTTGCTTCTTCGATCTGGTAATAGAGCCGCTTTGCGTCCCGTCCCACCTTTACACTCCAAGTACTGTCCCTTAGATACCTCTTGATCTCCCCGATGATCGTCGGCGTTGCATACGTGACAAACTGGACGTTGCGGCTGCTGTCGAACCGCTGTAGGGCCTTGACCAGCCCGATTCCCCCTACCTGAACGAGATCTTCCCGCATCTGCCTGTCCTGTGTGAACTTACCAGCCAGATACTCCACCAATTCCCAATAGGCTTCTACCAGCATCTCCAAGAGCTCCGGGGACCGGTTCTTCTCATACAATGCAAGGTACTTGGCCACCAATTCTTTATCCCGTCTATACGAGAGCTTTCTATAGGAGACCTCTTCCAGTGCCAGCATCCTATCCCTCCTTCGCTTACAATCTTCCGGATAGCGACAAACGGTCAACTCCTTTTCTGCCGTGATCTTTATGTCAAAAGCATCGGCAATCCTTGCTGCTTTTCAGTAACGATACCTTGTTAGTAATAACTACGTTTTACTAATTTATTCCTGACGAAGGAGTAGAATCCTGCTGGCAGATGTAACATTTACATTAAAATATAATCATTCTTACTTAGGATTCATCTGCCGCTGAAATGGTTTCTGCAAAACAACTGCCGCCGATAAACTCCCGCAGTATCGATGTAGGCGGCACATCGCTGTGGTCCAGCGGCAAGAAGTAACTGAGAAACTTCAACAACCGCTTGGCTTCGCTGTAGCCTGCATCCTCTCGACCTATGTCCCTCAGAAGAGGCTCAGCAAATCCCTTGAGCACCGCAAACTCATAGATCAGAGCAGAGTTGAACATCACATCGGCTTCCTCTTGGAAGGGGAAGATGTTTTCCTTCTCCCCCCGGCGGACAGCCCCCCACAGGCGCAGGGTATCCCGAGCTGAATGTCCCCGGAATTGATGATCCCGCACTATCCGCCGCAGCAGCCGTCCGTCCGTGGTCGGAATCCGGTTGTGATGGTCGATATTCAGCTGTGTCAAGGCACTGATGTATATTTTGAACTTGTTGCCGCTGGGAATTGATGCCGTCAGCCGGTCATTCAAACCGTGGATGCCTTCAATAATGATGGGCTGCCCCGGCTCAACCCGCAGCCGCTTGCCGGCATAAACCCGCCGTCCCGTGGTGAAATCAAAGGTGGGGACATCCACCTCATCGCCCTGGATCAGCTGAGCCAGATGGGTGTTGAACAGCTCCAGGTCAATGGCCTCAATAGATTCGAAATCGTATTCTCCTCGCTCGTTCTTGGGAGTTTTCTCCCGCTCCAGGAAGTAATCATCTAGGTGAAGGGTTACAGGCCTTAAGCCGTTGACCCGCAGCTGAACCGACAACCGCTGAACAAAGGTGGTCTTCCCCGAAGAGGAAGGACCGGCAATCAAGATAACCCGCAGGGTATCATGGCGGTCATAGATCATGTCGGCAATTTGGGCAATCTTCTTTTCATGCAGCGCTTCGGCGATCCTGATGAGTTCCCCGCTCTTTCCCTGGGCGATGATCTCGTTGAGCGCCGCTACTGTCTCAACTTCCAGTATTTTGGCCCAGTGTTCCGCCTCTCGGTGGACACTGGCCAGTTTAGGCTGCTCGCAGTAAGGTGGAATCCGGTCGGGATTGTCCGGATCGGGAACCTGCAGGATGAAGCCGGGAAGATAATAGTGCAGCCTGAACTGGGTTAAATACCCGGTGCTGGGAACCATGTAGCCGTAGAAGTAATCATGAAGCCACCCGCAGCGGTAGACTTTAACTGTGTCCGACTGGCGGAATTTCAAGAGATTGACCTTATCAAGCTGTCCATCCTTGGCAAAAAGCTCCATAGCTTCTTCCTTAGGCAGGACAAGCTTCTCAAAAGGCTCATCCCGAGAGGCGATTTCCCTCATCCTGGCTTCAATAGCCTCCAGGTCCTTTGCCACCAGCGGCCGCTGGTAATGAATCTCGCCGTAAAGACCGTTGGAGAGGGAGTGCTCAATGATAACCTTACATCCAGGCAGAATTTCCCGCGCAGCCCGGATCAGGAGAAAAACAGCACTTCTCTGGTAGATGCGAAATCCGTCCTGGACCTCCACTCCAAGAAAGGCGATACGGCAGTCTTCCGTTACCGGGTGAGTCAACTCCCGAAGGTCATTGTCTACATAAGCCGCTAAGACTCGGCGCCAGTTATCCGGCCAGCATTCTTTGGCCAGCTCCTGTAAAGTGATTCCCGACTTCACCTGTCGGCTGCCTAGACCTTCAATTTGCACATGTATAAGGGTATTATCGGCCTGCATGGTTCTACCTCCGTGTGAAGTGACAAAGGCTTTATGCCCTGGTCTTGGGCCGGCCAGTTGCGCGGGCAACAAGCCTCCGTTCCAAGAAGAGGGCAGCCTTTTCATCTCCCACCTCAGATATTACGTCCTTCTGTGAAACCTCGACCTGGACTGCCTCCGCCCCGGCAGCCAGCGCCCGCTCTTCGGCTAAAGCCCTGACGTGCGCCATTGCCCTTGCGGTGGCTTCTTCCAGATCATCGAAGGTATTGTTCTCCGCCAATCCTTGAATAATGTACAGCTCATCACCTGTTACGCTGATGACAGCTTCCGCGGTCACTGCGATATTGCCGGTAATGGCCCCCAAGGCATTGGCCACATCTGCGTGTTCCGGTATATAGAGCTGCGTCTGCAGGGCAGCGGCTAGAGCTGGAAAATAGGCTTTGACCGGCGCTCCTACCGCCACGATGGGGAGGTTAATTTTCACGCTGCACTCCAAAGGCTGGCCCTTGCCCCCGCCTTTCATCAAAGACGCGTGTACCAGATGCCGGCACACCGCACAGTCTTCGATTGCTGGAACCTCTGAGGCTCTTGTCCATGATGCTCCCCGGGGCCGAATCATCTGTCCGTTGTACCCAACCCTACCGGCAAGGGTCTCTGCTAAGATAACGTCCAGCACCTTTTCCGCCAGCCGCTGCTGAACTGCTTCCATTATATGCTGACACGCAGCCTCTGGACTGACTTGCCAGCTGTAGGCAAAGGCCTCAACTGCATGCCTTGCAGCTCGTGAATCCCAAAGCTGCAGTTCCCCCATGGCGTGAAGCACGTCGGTAGGAGTAAGTCCCGCTTTCCAGACCAACCCCGCACTCTCCAAAGCATCCATCCGCAGCAGCGATGGATAAGGGTATCCCATTGCGTCCGCCAGCCTAATCCGGGACGCTCCTCCCAACGACTTAAGAGTCTGCCACGCTGTCTGCTCCCAGCGCCCCAGCTGTTTCACCTGTACTGCTTGATGCGTCCCGCGACGCGCTTCCTCTACCCTTGGGCTTTGGACTGACAGGAAAAACTCCACCGGCGGCAAAAGATCCGAATCCACGTGGCTATCCCGAATCTCTTTCCAACTGGCCAGCTCCTCGGCGATGGCCGGACACAGGACCGCAGCATAGCTCACCGGTATCACACGCTGGGGACCAATGGTCAAAGTGCCGTCCTCCGCCAACGAGATCTGGCTGTCACCTCCCAGTCCGGTGGTGTGAAGGTCCAGGGTCCTGACTGTGGTCCGGTACTGGCCGATACGGGCACCTTCAGACTTCAGCCTGGGCATACCGTCTTGTACAAGGCCTATATCCGTAGTTGTGCCGCCCATGTCCACTATCAACGCGTTTCTGCATCCCGTCAGGTGCAGGGCACCGTAGACACTGGCTACAGGCCCGGACATCAGGGTTTCAATGGGCCGCCGTCGGGCAAGTTCCTTTCCCATCAAGGTACCATCACTGCGCTCCAACATGATAGGAGCAGTGATCCCGCGGCTGATGAGAACTTTCTCTACAGCATCCATCAAGTCCAAGAGTATAGGAATCAAGCGGGCGTTCCAAAAAACCGTCGTAGCCCGTTTCATGGAATCCATTTCCGTACTGATCTCATGGCCGGAAATGACGGGGACATCATAATGCTCTTGGATAAAGGCCTGCACCCACTGCTCATGCTGGGGGTTAACAGCCCCTCCCATTTGCGAAACAGCGATTACCTCTACCTCTTCGATCATCTCTTCAACGGCACGGCGGATTTCCTCTTCGTCAAGAGGTACCCTCTCCCGCCCCCGCATGTCGTGGCCACCGGACACAATCCAGTACGGGCTGACTCGGAGAAAGCGCTTGACCAGCTCCGGGTCATAGCCGATGAGCAAGATCCCGGTCTTAGCTCCTTTGCCCTCAACGAGAGCATTGGTAGCCAAAGTAGTGGACAATCCCACAAGATCCACCTTTTCCGGCGAGTGGATCTCGATTTGGTCAAGGGATGCTGCAATGCCCACCGCATAATCGTCTTTAGTCGTCAGGGCTTTTCCTTTGCCCAGTACTTGCTGCCGTTGAAAGTCGTACAGTACTGTATCTGTATAAGTGCCTCCAGCATCGATACCTAGTCCCAACCGCATTTAGTTCCCTCTCTCCTCACTGGATATGCTGATAAACTCGCCCCTTCCCGACCAGGATCTCCACCTCTCTGTAGACCTCTGCAACCCTGTTCGCATCGATCCGGAAACGATCATCCAACCGCAAGTAGAGTTCCTTCGGTCGCTCAAAGTGAAGAAGAACCGGCATCCGACCGGGAAACTGAGTCAAAAGCTTCCGCAGCTGCACTAAAGTCTCTTCGCTGAGGCCGTCGGCATCTATCACCAGCTCTGTCTTCTTCCGCCGCTTGGGAGCCTGGACAGCCTTCTGCTGCCATTCTTCAAGAGTGTACACAGCCGAAGCGATGACCTTGGCCTTGAACTCCCGATCCAACCGTTCATCTTCTACCTCATCGTCCGCGGAGAAGTCAACTTCCTCCACCGAGGAGTCGTTGCGCCCTTCAATAATGAGGATCGACTCTCCTGTCAAGCAGCCTCGACACTGCTCAAACACCCGGGGAAAAACAATCACCTCCACGGGTCCCGTCTGATCCTCTATGGTCACGAAGGCCATCTCTTCGCTGCGTTTAGTTAGGATTCGCCGGGATTCGACCATCACACCGGCAATAAGCACCTCTTCATTCTGCAGGCATTTTTCCAGGTCACGGCTTGGCGTCACACCCCATTCTTTAAGCTGTTCCCTATACTGATCAAGGGGATGCCCAGAAAGGTAGACGCCGATTAAGTCCCTTTCATACTGCAACCGCTTGTGCTCATCGTATTCGGCTATTTCCGTGCCTACCTCCCAGGAAAAAGCTCGTGTGTCGACACTGGCCACATCAAAGAGACTGGCCTGGCCGCTGTGCCGACTGCGATTGTAATCAGCCGCCGCCTGGATCACTTGTTCAAGAACGGCCTCCAGCTTGGCACGGGATTCACCCAGACAGTCCAAAGCGCCGACCCTGATCAGACTGAGCAGCGTATCCTTATTCAACCTAGTGCGAACACATAGGTCCAATAGAGACTTATACGGACCGGAAACCCGCTGCTCCACCACAGTCTGGGCCGCATTTTCACCGACATTCTTGATGGCGGCCAGTCCAAAGGTGATGGTCCCATCGGCCCGGGGGACAAAGGTAACCTCGCTCCTATTGATATCCGGCGGCTCCACCGTGATCCCCATGGCTCTGCATTCCGACAGATACTCCCCCAGCTTCCGGTTTTTGTCCTTACCCATGACACTGCTCAAAAGGGCCGCCATAAACTCCGTAGGATAGTGCTGCTTCAAATACGCCGTTTGATAAGCAATAAACGCGTATGCGCAGGCATGGCTCTTGTTGAAGCCGTACCCTGCAAATTTCTCAATATCGCTGTAAATCTGGCGGGCCAGCTCTTCTGAGTAACCCTTAGCCGCAGCTCCCTCCACAAACTTCTGCCGTTCTGCATCGATGATCTCCTGCTTTTTCTTGCCGATGGCCCGCCGCAAAAGATCTGCCTCACCGAGAGAAAACCCGGCAAAGTGGTGGGCAACAGCCATCACTTGTTCTTGGTACGCCATAATCCCATAGGTTTCTCTGAGCAGGTCCTCCAAATCGGGATGGGGCCAGCTCACTTCCTCCTGTCCATTTCTCCGCCGGATTACTGTGGGAATATACTGCATGGGTCCAGGCCGATACATGGCGTTCAGCAGGGTCAGGTGCTCAATGCTCTCTGGCTGAAAATCCTGCAAGAGCCGCCGCATACCCTCTGATTCAAACTGAAAGACGCCGCCGGTAAGACCCGTATGAAAAATGTTGGTATACGTCTCTTCATCATCCAAGGGGATGGCATCCATATCCAGCTCTATACCGTGGTTCTTTTTCACCCATTCGACAGTCTCTCGGATGACCGAAAGGTTGCGCAGCGCTAGAAAGTCAACTTTGAGGAACTTCATTTCCTCCAGGATGCCCATTGGATATTGGGTAACATAAGGCGTTACGACCTTATCACTGTCAGCCTGCTGCAGGGGCATGTCTAACTCCAAAGGCCTGGGGGCAATTACCACTCCCGCTGCGTGGGTGGAAGCGTGGCGGGGAAAGCCCTCGATATATCTAGCGGTGTCCAAGACCCTCCTTGCTTCTTCATCCTGTTCGTAAGCCTCTTTTAGTTCCGCCACCGTCACCAGAGCGCTGTCCAGCGATCCGCCGAAAGGAATGGCTTTGGCCAGTGCGTCAGCTTTCCTCAAAGGAACACCCAGCACCCTAGCCACGTCCCTCACCGCCGCCCGAGCTTTGAGGGTACCAAAGGTGATAATCTGGGCGGTCCGCTCTGCCCCATACTTGCGGACAACGTATTCGATCACCTCATTGCGGCGGTGGTAGCAAAAGTCCATGTCCACATCAGGAAGGGTCACTCGGGCCGGATTGAGAAAACGCTCAAAAAGCAGACCGTAACGCAAGGGGTCAATATTGGTTATATAGAGACAGTAAGCCACCAATGAACCAGCGGCACTTCCTCTGCCTGGGCCAACAGGAATTCCCTGCTCTCTGGCAAAGCGGACGAAATCCCATACAATCAGGAAGTAATCCGAATAGCCCATCTCGCTGATGACCTTCAGCTCATAGTCCAGCCGCTCCCTCACCGCTTGGCTGATTTCCCCAAACCGCCGGACCGCTCCCTGGTACACCAAGGTGCGCAGGTAATCATCAGCACTTTGGAAACCCGGCGGCAGGTCGAAACGGGGCAGGTGGACTGTATCAAAATCCATCTGCACTTGGCAGCGCTCGGCTATTTCAACGGTTCTGGCCAAAGCCTCCCGCTGGTCGGCAAAGATCTCCAGCATCTCTTGGGGGCTCTTGAGATAAGCCTGATCGTTTTGGAATTGCAGCCGATCTTCATCGCTGAGCTGCTTCCCTGTCTGAATGCAGACTACTACCTCGTGGAGGAACGCATGTTCCGGTTCCACATAGTGATAATCATTGGTGGCTATAACCGGTATCCCTGTATCGGCATGAAGCCGCAAGAGTCCCTGGTTAACCAGCCTCTGCTCTTCCAAACCGTGGTCCTGGAGTTCTAGGAAAAAATTGTCCTTCCCCAACAGCTCCCAGTAGAGGCAAGCAGCTGCCCGGGCATCTTGGTATCTGCCTTCCAGGAGCAGCCGGCTGGTTTCCGACGCAAGGCAGGCAGTACTGCCGGCAATGTGCCCCTGCCCGCACTCCTCAATCAGCTCTGCAAGGAGCTGCTTATCGATCCTGGGCTTGTAGTACATTTCTGAACGGGACACCAGCCTGTACAGCATCGAAAGACCGACATTATCCAGGGCCCAGAGCACTAAGTGCCAGTTGGCGTCGTCTCCCCGGCTTTTGTCTTTGTCAAAACGGCTTCTAGGAGCAACGTAAACCTCAACACCGGGAATAAAGCGGAACTCCTTGCCCATCTCCCGGGAAATCCGCCGGGCCAGCAGATAGCATTCCGCAGTGCCGTACATGGCCCCATGATCAGTGACGGCGATCCCCGGCATGCCGAGGGCAGCAGCCCGCTCAAAAAGCTGCCTCGGCGGTGCCGCTCCGTCCAGCAGAGACCAATATGTATGACCGTGCAGATGGACAAACACCGACAATCACCTACTTCGACAAAACCAGGGTATAGGCGCTTTCCTTTGTCCACGGATCCACCCTGTAGTGATCGAATACTACCCAGCTCTCGCTGCTGCCAATCACATCGCCAACTGCAACTTCGTTTCCCTTCAGCCTGGGAAGCAGCGGGCCCTGCCTCAAGAAATCTATAAACTCCGGCGAAAACTTAGCAACCCGCAGATTCTGGGCCATCTCCCGCCTGGGAAGGTTTCTTGTTGCTGGATGCAGGGCTGCCAACACATCCGGCTGCTTGGTCAAGCGGTGCCATACATCTTTGTATTCGCTTCCAAGCTTGTCCGGCATCCACGGAAACAGCGGCCGATGGCGCTCGGTCCGCAGGTAATCGAACTTCATGCCCTCCACTGCGAGGTGCAAAATCTCAGGATGGTGCTGGCGCAGATACTGGTAAAGTATCTGGTAAAGTGCCAGCTGGCTGTGGGAAACCCGATGCAGCCCCTGCTGGCGAAAATAGGCGGCCAGTCTCTCAAAGAAAGCAAAAGGCGATGGGTAAAACCTTTCGCACAGCAGCTCCAAAGTGATGCTGAAGCGGTGGCTGTTGTGGAAGAGCTCCAGCACGTTTTCTACCTCTTTGAGTCGAACTAGGTCCAAGGCGCTCATGGAGTCCGTGGCAATAATCTCATAGGGCGGATAGGGGTCAAAAACAAGCCCCAGCTCCCTGCTTCTGCTGCGCAAACCTGAGCCTTTAAGGAGTTTCAGAAATCCCAGCTGGATACGGTGACCCCCCAGCCGGTAAACATCATCAAAGGAACGGCCAAAACTAACATATGTTTCAGCGGGAAGACCCGCAATCAGGTCCAGGTGCAGATGGATATTGCCCTTTTCTGCGAGGATCTTGACGTTCCTTGCCAACCTGTCCCATTGATTTCTGCGGGAAATGATCTCCAGCACCGCTGGAGTAGTGGATTGAACCCCAATTTCGAACTGAAAAAGACCCGGGGGCACTGTTGTCAAGTAGTCCAAAAGCTCGTCGGTGAGGATATCGGCGCTGATTTCAAAGTGAAATACCGTAGGTACCCTATCGCGCTCAAGGTCGCTCCTGCGGCGGCTTTCTTCCACCACGAACCGGAATATCTCCAGAGCTCGTTTAGGGTTGGCATTGAAGGTCCTGTCAATTAGCTTGACTTGGGGAACACCTGCGTCCATTAATCTGACAATATCAGCTCTAACCCGGTCCATGGGAAAATACCTTACTCCCCGGGTGTTAGCAGACAGGCAGTATTGGCAGTCAAAAGGACAACCCCGGGAGGTTTCCAGATAAACCAGCTTGTTGCGATACCTTTCTTCAATATTGGACGGATAAGGCGAAGGAAGCTCATCAAGATCAGCGGGTTCTCCTGGGATTATCCGCTGCTCAGGAAGGCTCCCCCCTGTCACGGCTCTCCCCTTCTTCGACAGAAGCTCCAGCAAAAGTTCTGCAAACGCCTTTTCTCCTTCCCCAGCTATGCAGTAATCGATCTCTGGATGCGCCTCCAGCAAAGCTTCTGCCTCGTAGGAAACCTCGGGGCCTCCCACAATCACGATCATCTCCGGCTTTGCCAGCTTGAGTCTTGTGACTACATGCAGGGTCTCCGTGATATTCCAGATGTAACAGGAAAACCCTATAATATCCACTCCCAAGGACAGGATTTCTCCCACTATAAACTCAACTGGTTGGTTGATGTGAAATTCCAAAATGTGAAAGTCGGCAGGTACCTGCCGAGCCTCACAGTACGACCGCAGATAATCCACGGCCAAATTGGAATGAATATACTTGGCATTAAGGCTGGCCAAAGCTACAGGAGTTTTTGCTTGTTCTTGACTTTTTTCCACGGTATCATCCTATCCTTCTCTTGCAGTCCTCTGCACCCGGGTTTCGATCTGGGGCCGGTTGACTACTTTGCTGTAGGGCGGAACACTTTCGATCAACCAGACATTGCCGCCGATGACAGAGCCCCTGCCGATGACAGTATCTCCCCCGAGGATGGTGGCACCCGCATATATGGTCACATCGTCTTCGATGGTGGGATGCCGCTTGGTACCCCGAATGAGCTTGCCTTTTTCATCCTTGGGGAAACTCAGAGCTCCCAATGTGACTCCCTGATATATCTTGACATTATCGCCGATAATGCATGTTTCCCCAATGACCACTCCGGTGCCGTGATCGATGAAGAAACTCTCTCCAATTTCCGCCCCAGGATGGATGTCTATACCGGTAGAGCTGTGAGCGTGCTCGCTCATGATGCGGGCAATCAGCACCAGTCCCATTTTGTAGAACTCGTGGGCTAAACGGTACACCGTAACGGCATATACGCCTGGATAGGACAGTATAATCTCTTCCAGACTGGTGGCAGCGGGATCGCCGTCATAGGCCGCCTGCACATCCTTCATCAACTTGGCCTGGATTTCCGGCAGTTTTTGAAGGTACTCCATGGCCAGCTGGCAGCTTTTCTCCATAATGGGACAGGCAGCGCCCTGGGAATCACACACGCGAGAACAGCCGGTGTGCAGAGTCCGGTGAATTTGGCCTGCCAGCCGCCAGTAAATTACCCCCAAATGCTCCAGTTTACAGGCAGCGTCCAAGCCATTGTGGGAGGGACGAAAATAACCGGGAAACAGGATGCTTCTAAGGTCCTGCAGAAGATCTAGAATACCATCCCGATTAGGCACTGTACAAGTATCGGGTTCAGCAGCATAACCAAGTGCTCCGGCAATTTCCGTCAGCTGTTTGAACACGGAGCTGAATCTATTCTGATGTGCACCATCTAAAGTCACAGAAACCCACTCCCCTGCGTTAACTCACATCGCGCAAGCACCTTTCTCCATATATAATACTCTAGGATTTCCCCCAAGGCCATACCTTGGAGCTTTTGGCTCAAGCACCGTGAATGAGACTCACTGAGAGCAAGGGAGGGCAAAAAAGATAAGTAGACCCTAAGGAGGCAGTGGGAAACACTGCCACCTTAGGGCTGCGGTTCATCTAGTCCAAGGCGTAGACCATCTCTACGGCAGCCCGGATTTCCAGCTTCCCAGGAGCGATGGGAGTCGTGTTTCCTGCATCTGCAGCTGCCAGGGCCATCATCCGCAGTTCAGGACCAACTGAATACGGTTGAAACTGGGTGTTGGGGTCACGAATGGCCATTACCGGACCAAGCTTTACACCTGCAGCATTGGCCAAGAGTTCAGCCTTCTGGCGGGCGTCCTCTACTGCCAACACCATGGCCTCTTTCAGCCAAGGCTCCTTATCCGCTAGAGTAAAACTGACGGAATTGACATTAGTGGCCCCGGCCCTAATAGCAGTGTCAATGGCCTCACCCACCAACGACAAGTCAGCAAGGCTCACAGACACATTGTTGCTGACTCGGTATCCCACCAGCTGATTGCCTCTATCCTGATCATAGCGGTAAACGGGGTACACGTTAAAGTAGCTGGTCTCGACGGCGTCATCTTTGATACCCAACTCGCCCAGGGCAGCAAGGATATTGCGCATAGTATTGGCATTCTTGATCTGGGCTTCCTCAGCCGAGGGAGCCTCGGTTGTAACTCCTAGGCTGACGTAAGCCTGATCGGGCTCTACCAGCACCAATCCCTCGCCCCGCACATAGATCTGCCGAATCTCCTGGGCTGAACTGACCTGCACCAGTGTAAAGACCAATAGGGCAAGAGCAGCAAGTCCTACTGCAAATCTCCTCTTCAAAACTACTCCCCCTTATCGATGGGATGCTGCTGTGCTTCAACTACCACTTCCACACAGGTATGATGCATCCCTTCCCAGGTCGGCAGCCATAAACAGCAAACCGAGGTTTCTACTGCCAGGGCCGTTCCAGCACTGCCGTCAGGAGCTGAACACATGCTTCTACATCATCCAAATCCACCATCTCGCTGGGCGTATGCACATATCTGCAGGGAACTGAAACGGCACCGGTGGGCACGCCGCTTCTGGTAAGGTGTATCGAGCCCGCATCCGTACCACCCCACTCCAACACTTCCATCTGGTAAGCTATCCCCTTGGCCTTAGCTGTGTCGATCAACAGATTCCTGACCACAGGGTGGGTGATAACAGAATTGTCCTTGACCTTGATGGCAGCCCCTTTACCTAAACTCACCGCCATGCGCTGAGCCTCGGGAGTGTCGCCGGTAGCAGTGACATCAACGGCGATGCCGTAGTCGGGGTCCACAGAATAGGCGGCGGTCCTAGCTCCCCTTAAGCCTACCTCCTCTTGGGTTGTAAAGACAAAGTAGACCTCATTGGGAGAATCTTGCAGACGGCGAGCCGTCTCTATGAGCACTGCACAACCGATCCGATTATCCATCGCCTTGCCGATAACCCGCCGTCCTTGGACGATGCACTCCCGATGGATAACGGCGGAATCACCGATATTAACCTTGGCCGCTGCCTCCTCCTTGGAACTTGCACCAATATCGATATACATCTTGTTGAGTTTGAGGTCTCTCATGTCATCCACCTTCTCAAACCCAAACACTCCGATGGTGCCGTCGGCGAATTCTGCCCTCTGGCCGATCAGGGTAAACGGCGATATCCCGCCTATATTGGAGAACCGCAGGAATCCCTTTTCATCAATATCCGTAACCATTACACCGATCTCATCCATGTGAGCCGCCAGCATTATCTTTTTTCCGTCAGCCGCCCCCCGCTTTACGGCTACCACACTGCCCATGGGGTCGGTGTACACTTCATGAACAACAGGCCTAATGCTCTCTTGGATATATACCGCTACCCTCTCTTCACTGCCTGCAGGCCCGTACAGTTCCGCTAGACGTTTAATTAAGTCCTGCATGTTCAGCACTCCCTCCGTAGAAATCCTTTGACCAGCCGTATGGTGTTTTCAATGTCTTTGAGGCTTGCCACAGATGCCGGTGAATGGATATAGCGGCACGGCACCGATATACCTGCCACTGGGATCCCGCCTTTGGTAAGCTGGATTTTCCCGGCATCGGTTCCGCCGGTAGTGGCCCGCCGGTATTGAAAAGGTA
>DUMM01000116.1 GCA_012839845.1 Bacillota bacterium
GCATAGAACCGCCGGGCCAATTTAGGCCCGACGCCCGCGATCTTAGTCATCTCCACCACGCCGCTTGGCACCTGCTGCCTCAACTCTTCCAAATACTTGATTTGTTTGGTGTCCAGCCACTCACCGACTTTCTCAGCCAAAGCTGCGCCAATGCCGGGGACGTTTCGAATCTCACCCCGCTCATAGATCTCCCGCACGTCCTCCGGCAGCATCTCAATGGCTCGGGCTGCCCGGCGGTAAGCATTTGCCCGGAAGGGATTCTCACCATTCAGCTCCATGAGATCGGCAATTTCAAAAAAAGCCCTTGCCAGGGCTAAATTGTTCATATGCAGTTACTGCCTCCCTATCATCATACCTAATCCTCCACCGCGGTCTCACATCGGCCCACTCAACAGCAACCGTCCCCGGGTGTCCCAGACCTTCCAGCAGGTGGTACCACCTCAGATCATCGAATCGGCTGAAGGCATGGAGGGTGAAGGTTCTCCCTGCTCTACCGGCCGGCCTTTTTGGTGCCACCTGGGAAACTCCTCAGGCAGCATCTGATCTAATTGGGTGTATAAACGGGGAACAATAGCCAAAAACTGCTGAGCCAACGGCGACTTATCCAAGGTCACCCCAAGTCCCTCCAGTGGTACAGCGCTCAGCAGCACTAAAAGCAGACAGATTATAATGAACCCCTTGGCAAACCCCAGTCCAATGCCTCCCAGATGATTCAGTACACTAATGGGCGTATAGCGCAAGACCTTGTGCAGCAGCAATCCGACAAAGCCGGCCAACATGCTGATGATCACAACTATACAGCCGAATGCTGCGGGATAGGCGATGACCTCCGGCAAGGAAAACCGGTAAACCAGCTCATCACCCCAGTATTGGTAGCTCCGGTAGGCATACAAGATGCCAAAGACGATTCCCGCCAGCTCACAGGCCTCCCGCACTAAACCCTTGATAAAGCCCTTTAGCATCATCACGATGAGAATCAAGATGATCCCAATGTCAATCCAGGTCATCGCAGTGCAGCCTCATTTCTCGATCTCGGAAACCAGTTCCATCAACTCTCGGTTTTCCCGCTTCTGAACCTGCAGGTCGTGGGCCATGTTCATCATCGCTAAGATACTGGCCCTGTTGCGGGACAAATTGGGATAACGCTGCACAACCGGAGCGAGGTAACTGTCAACGATCTGGGCCAGTTCCTTGATATACTCGGGACCGCCTATACCCCTAATATTATACTCATCACCAGCTATGCGTACCCGCACACTCTGGACTTGATCCCCGGATGGCGACTGTTTGGCCATAGGAACTCCCCCTTCTGCCACAGCGAGCCCCAGTTCTAAGCATTAACTTCCAGATCCCGCCGCAAATTCCTGCAGGCGGGATCTGTATCAAGTCTCCGGTGGTTGGCAGTGCGCCTTTTTCAAACAACCGAGGTTACCGAAGCGTGATCCCCAGTTCCTCTTTCAGCTGGAGAATGATGCGCTCTTCCACCGCTTCAACCTCTTCATCGGTCAAGGTACGGTCCTCTGCCTGATATACGATGGAATACCCCAAGCTCCGGTATCCAGCCGGTACCTGGGGGCCTTGATAGACATCGAAAAGGGAAACATCCTTGACCAGTTTCCCGCCGGCCGCCTCGATGACCTCAAGGATCCGCTGGGCCGGCACCTCTTCTGGAGCCAGGAGGGCCAAATCCCGAGCAACAAAGGGATAGCGGGGCAGCTTTTCCATCCGCTTTTGGCCTGTAACTGCGGGCAGGATTTTGTCCAGGTCGAGTTCTGCTGCATAGGCTCGAGAAGGAAGATCCCAGTGAGCTGCAGCCTCAGGATGGATCTCGCCGACAATGCCCACCTGCACGCCCTTAACCGAGACAGAGGCACAGCGGCCGGGGTGAAATCCGGGGGCCTCTGCCGCCTCCCATTCACAAGTTAACCCCAACCCCTCCAGCAGCGCTTCCACCAAGCCCTTTAAGTCGAAAAAGTCCACTTTGCGAACGGGGAGACCCCATTCCCTGGGGAATTCTCCCATCAGAGCGATCCCCAACATCTGGCGTTCCTCCGGTAGTTCCTGTAGAGGAAGTTGGCCGGGGATAAAGACGGACCCAATCTCGTAGATCTGCAGGTCCTGATGCTGACGCTGGGCGTTGTGCCTCAACACGTTCAGCATACTGGGTATTAAGGTAGTCCGCAGGATGTTCCAATCCTCTGTTAAGGGATTCTGGATAGTTACCGCCCGCCTCAGCCCATGATCCGCGGGCAGTAAGAGCTTGTCATAACTGGCGGGAGAATCAAAGCTGTAAGTGATAACCTCCGTCAGGCCGAAGCCGGTAAGAAGGTTCCGCACCTCATCCGCCAGCTGCAGCCGGCTGCTCTGCCCCCCCTTGGCTGCACCCTGGGGCAAAGTCGCATCAAATCTATGATACCCGTAAAGTCTCGCCACTTCCTCGATTAGATCTGCCTCCAGGTCCACGTCCAGGCGATAAGACGGCACCTTTACCTCCAGTTCATCCCCTTCATCCTTCACATCGAATCCTAGGCTGCTCAAGATCCGGATCATCTCCTCTTTGGAGATGCGGGATCCCAGCAGCCGATTGCAGCGGCTGGGGGAAAGACCAACTACCTTAGGCTTGCAATCAAGGGAGGTGACCGTAATGACGCCTGCAGCTGCTTCACCGCCCGCCAGCTCCACCAAAAGCTGAGCGGCTCTATCCAATGCCCTTCTAACGCCTTGGGGATCAAGGCCCTTTTCATAACGGGCAGAAGCTTCTGACCGGAGCCCTAACCTGCGGCTTGTTCTGCGAATATTGGGACCGTGGAAAATGGCGGCCTCAAGCAGAATATCCGTGGTCTCCTCGGTGACCTCAGAATTAGCTCCGCCCATTATTCCAGCGATGCAGACCGGTTTCTCCCCATCGGCTATCACCAGCATTTCGGTGTCCAGCCTTCTGTTTTCTTCATCCAGGGTAATAATGCTTTCCCCCGGCCGAGCTCGGCGGACAACGATCCGGTTTTCCGCCAGCTTATTGTAGTCAAAGGCATGCAGGGGCTGACCCATTTCTAGAAGGACAAAATTGGTGATATCCACGACGTTATTGATGGGCCGCATACCGCCTGCCATCAACCGCCTCTGCAGCCAAAGGGGTGATGGTCCCACCTTGACATTGCGGATAACCCTAGCTGAATAGTAAGGGCACAGGTCCTGATCCTCTACCGTGACCGAAGTCAAGTCCTCAATGGCCGGTCCCATTTCCACCACACTTACCGAGGGCAGCCGCAGCGTGCTGCCGGTAATCGCTGCCACTTCTCTGGCAATACCGATAACGCTCATACAGTCCGGCCGGTTGGGATAGATTTCCAGGTCGATGATCATATCATTGAAGCCC
Source organism: Bacillota bacterium (assembly GCA_012839845.1). GTDB lineage: Bacteria > Bacillota > Limnochordia > DTU087 > DTU087 > DTU087. The sequence continues at coordinate 3,377 of DUMM01000116.1, forward strand.
AAAGCACTGTACAGAGGAGCTCCTACCGGGGTATCGCTGGGCAGCACCATGATGCCGCTAGCATCGGGCCCCAGCTCCAGTTCCCGTTCAGAACACAGCATCCCGGCTGACGTGACGCCTTTAAAGTCAACGGCCTTGATGACCTGACCACCGGGAAGCTCTGCACCCACCAGGGCAATAGGCACCCGCTGGCCCACTGCCACGTTGGGCGCTCCGGTCACTACAGTGACCATCTCCCCGCCAGTATCCACATCGGCGATGAGCAGCCTGCCTCCGGGATGCTGCCGCAAATCTGCGATCTGGCCCACGACGATCTTCGGGTCCAACTCTCTACCCACGGGACCGACGCTTTCGACCTCTGAGCCCGACATGGTTAGCAGATGGGCCAGCTCCTGGGCTTCCATATCAACGTCTACGTATTCTCGCAGCCAATTATAGGAAACACGCATAGTTCAATTTCCCTCCCGAAACTCCATTCGTCGAACTAGAACTGCCTGAGAAAGCGGATGTCATTTTCGAACAAGAGGCGTATATCGTCAATACCGTATTTCAGCATGGCAATCCGCTCCACACCGACGCCGAAGGCAAAACCCTGGTACTGCTTTGGGTCATACCCCACTTTTTCCAGCACCCGAGGGTCAACCATGCCTGATCCCAATATCTCCAGCCACCCGGTGTAGGAGCAGACTCGACACCCTTCGCCGTTGCACATTATGCATTCAACATCAACTTCCGCGCTCGGTTCCGTAAAGGGGAAAAAGCTGGGCCTAAATCGAACTCCCCGGCCTTTGCCAAAGAGGGCTTCTATAAAAGCAGCTAGAATGCCTTTGAGGTCCCCAAAGGTGGTGGAGTCATCCACCAACAAGCCCTCTACTTGATGGAACATGGGCGAATGGGTTGCATCGAAATCCACACGGTATACTTTCCCAGGGGC
>DUMM01000117.1 GCA_012839845.1 Bacillota bacterium
AGCACGCTCCCAAGCAATATCCATTGGAACACCCAGCTGCACTTCGCTGATGATCCTGCTGCAGATGGCGGCAAGGGGCGGTTCCATCTCCCGGGCAACCAGTTCCAGGGCTTGATAGAGATTGAACCCCGCCTGTAACGCTCCCTGCATCAGGGTAAGACCGTCTAAAAGCTGCAGTTCCAGCTTAGCTTGCTGGTGCCGCTGCTTTCTGGCACTAATCCAAACTGGAAAGAGGAGAGCAGCTCCGGCACCGGCTATCATTCCCCAGCTTTGGGCCAATGTCCACCCAACAACTGCTCCCACTAGAGCTCTTAGGCCTGGATTTCGAGCAAGTTTCCTTCCCATCTTTATAAAAGCCTGCTTCCACCAATCGACACTCTCCGACTGGGAGCACGCTAAACCAAGACATAGGAAGCTGAGGAAATATAGGGGCATTAGAGGCATTTTAAATCCCCCACTTTCTCAACTCGCTGTACAGCGCGGCAGGTTCGTTTACCTGGACGAACTCCCCCTTGATCTTGCCCCCTGCACTGCCTTCCGACTGAAAAACAAACAAGGGCACCAGTTTGATCCGGTCGCCTTCCATGCCTTCAATCCAGGCAATCTCTGTTATCTTACGGCTGCCGTCTCGAAAACGGCCCTGGTGTACCACAATGTCCAAGGCTGCGGCGATTTGCTCACGAATGGCCCGCAAGGGAAGATCCATATTGGCCATCATAACCATGGTTTCCAAACGGGACATCAGATCCCGGGGTGAATTGGCATGGGCTGTCGTCATAGAGCCGTTGTGGCCGGTATTCATGGCCTGCAGCATGTCAACGGCTTCCGGTCCCCGCACCTCTCCGATGATGATCCTATCAGGACGCATTCTCAGAGCATTGCGGAGCAGGTCCCTGATGCTGACAGCGCCCTTCCCCTCGATGTTCGGCGGCCTGGCTTCCAGCCGGCCCACATGCGGCTGCCTCAGCCTGAGCTCTGCTGCATCCTCGATGGTGATAATCCGCTCATCATGTGGTATGAAACCTGACAAAACGTTAAGGAGAGTGGTCTTTCCCGAACCGGTACCGCCGGAGACTATGAGATTCATCCGGGCCCGGACGCAGAGCCGCAAGAAGTTGGCCATTTGTTCGTTTAGTGAACCGAACTCGATAAGGTCGTCAATGGTCAAGACCTCATCGAGAAATTTGCGGATGGTCAGCATAGGACCGTTGAGGGAAAGGGGCGGAATGATGGCATTAACCCTAGAGCCGTCCGGCAGCCGTGCATCGACCATGGGGGAACTCTCATCTATACGCCGCCCCAAAGGTGCGATAATCCGCTCAATGATCTTGACCACAGCACTATCATTAGTGAACCGCTTATCTGTCAACATCAGCTGACCTCTGCGTTCAATATAGATTTGATCGCAGCCGTTGACCATGATCTCCGTAATTTCTGGGTCTCTGAGCAGCACCTCGAGATGCCCTAGACCCAGAATTTCATCCACCATCTCTTGCCGGAAAACCTGCTGCTCTTGGTCAGACCATTTGTTGCCAACCTTCTCAGTCAGCACATCATCGATGACCTTTATAACTTGGGCTTCTAGATGGGCCCTGGTTTCCCGACTGTTGTCTCGGTTCAGCTGCTGCGGACCCACCTGCTCAATCACCCGCTCATGTACCAGGGTCTGAAGCTTTTGGCGAAACTCCTTGCTGTGCACATCTTCTCCGTTCACGGCGGCACCTTTAGCTTCCATCTTGATGGAACCTAGGAATACCGGAAAGAACCGCCTCCCCACAGAACTATCTGCTTTGGCGTCAGCGCCCAGGAGCTCGTTGATCATGGGAATGAGCGCCTTGTCAAGCCGCTCAGGCACTGCGGTACCGTTTCTGTCTAGGGCCAACTGCCGCTGGGGGAGTTCAGGCACTAAGCAGTCAAAGGGCTGTCCAGTCGTCTTCTCCATCTCAGATACGCTCAACAGTTCTCTGCCGGTAAATCTGTTGAGTACGAGTCTAGTTCGACCTCCGTAACCCAGCAAACGAAGTAATCTCACTAGTTCTCCCAGGTTCGCCAAGGCAGTGCCATCGGGGGTCACCAAAGTGTAGATCCTCTCACTAATAGGCATCACTGCCAGTACTCTGGTGTCGAAACCGGTGGCAAGGTCTACCAAAACAAAATCATGGCGATAGCGCAGCAGGTGAACCGCCTTCTCCACATGACCCTCCTTAATGCGCTGCCACCGGTCAGGGCTGCGGGGAGCAGCCAGGAGCCGCAGTCCACTTTCATGGGGTAGTAGATAGCTTTCCAGTGTTCTAGGGTCAATCGTATCCATCACTGGCAGTAGGTCGCAGAAGTCAGGATCAAGCTGCAGCCCCAACCGCACAGCCAGGTCGCTGCCCAGGCGTAGGGTTAAGTCTACCAAAGCAACCTTATATCCTCTCTTTACCAGCATGGAAGCCAAGGCGACGCACAGCAGCGTTTTTCCCACACCGCCTCTGCCGCTGTAAAAGGACAGTACTCGCCCCAATCTTCTCTCGGCGGAAGCAATTGCAGAGGCTACTGCCATTTCGGTTCACCTCCAAACAGAGACCACTTCCGACGTTCAGTTTTTCGCTTTGGACTCCCATCCCAGCAAACCGCCGTCGGTCTCAATCACCCTGGGGGTGACTAGGACGACTAAATCGGTTTTTAGGCTGCTTTTCACCTCACTGCGAAACAGCCCACCTAGAATCGGCAGCTCACCCAAAATGGGCACTTGTCTTTCTCGGACGCTTTCTTCTTCCGAAAGGAGGCCTCCAATCACCAAGGTCTTGCCCGGTTCCACAGCGGCTTGAGTGCGCCACCGACGGGTGCGCACCCCCGGAATCAGGGCGTTTTCGAGCCGGACCGCATTGTCCCAATCGAGGGAACTCACCTCCGGTTCCACCACCAGGTGAATAGTCCCGTTGTCCAGAATGGTAGGCGTAACCTTGAGGCCGACTCCATAGGACTTCCATTCAATGCCTTCGCTGTCGCCGGGTACCGGAATTTCCCCTCCAGCCAGAAACTCTGCCTGCCGGCGATTTTCGGTGAGAAGGGACGGAGATGCCAATACTTTAGCCTTCCCTGAGCGCAGAAGACTGTGGAGATATGTCTCAGCCCACAAAGGTCCCACTACCACGCTTAATGCCGTTTGCGGTTCTTGTCTATCCTCCAAGAACCCAACAGATGGAGTTCTACCCCCCATATCCTGTTCACTAGTGCTAAGGTGGACATCCCAATCTATCCCCAGTTCCCGATAGTCGCTGTAGGAAAGCTCCAGCATGCACACATCCACCCAAACCTGTCGCACATCTTCGACCACAGTTATGAAGCTTTCCACGGGTACGCCGAACATGGAAGCGATGGCTTCGATTCGCCTCTGTTCCTCAGGGGACCTTACCAAACCCTGCAGAACCAAGGTATCTCCCACATAGGTGCACTCAACCTCCGCACTGGCCAAAAGTGAGCTGATCTCTTCCAAGGAAGGAAGACTTGGGGGAGGGTGAAGGATTTCCAGTCTATTGATCCAGGATGACAGCTCGCTGTTAAGCAGCGCTTCCAGATAGGAGGCGGCTTCAGGCGTCACCTGTCCCGCCAAGATCGGTGTAGATGCGACTGTGTAAAGGGTAGCCCCTAGTGCGGCAGCCTCCGCCACCAGCTCTTCCCAGCGGTGCGTCTTGTCCAGCTCCAGAGCCCCAACCGCTTCGTCGGCTGGCTCTGCGACCTCAATTAGACTCACTACCTGCATTCCAAAGGTCTCCGCAATCCGTTCAGCCCGGACTCTATCCGCATCGCTTTTGACTGTTCCATCCAATACTATGGTGCCGTTGAGCAGTCTCACCCTTACCGAATCCAGGGCAATAGCTCTGTCAACATCGGCTTCTGAAATCGTCGGATCCCTCGGCTCCTCCTCTCTCACTACCACGCCGTCGATAACGGGATAGCCAAAGACCGAAGCTAAGGCCAACACCGCTTCCTTCTCTTTCACAGAGACAGCCGTCCCTTTCAGGACTATCGCCTCTCCTACCACAGACGCTGTCACGCTGTCAGAGCCAATCAAGTCATTGATTTGCGCTGCTGTCGGCGAAGTAGGTACGCCGCTGGAAATTAAGTCAACTACCTGTGAGCTGTACTGAGAGGCCAAGGCCACCGCCGCCTGGTGCGCCTTAGGATCCAGCGTGCCCTCAAGTACGAGGGCATCTCCCACCCAGCGCACCGTCAAACCGGGGATTCCGATTTCTCGCTGGATCGCCGATGGCGGCAGCTTGCCGGGTTCGATGGAATGCAGCTGAATTAAGCTGGAAACCTCTAACCCTAAGGGCGCTCCATAATCTCTGGCCAAGGATTCGGCGACATCTGCCACAGCCGGGTCCTCGGCCCAGCCCTCCAGTATTAGGCGCCGCCCTTTTCTTGAGAGCTTTACGTCCTTAAGACCGGGAAGCTCCTGCAGCATATCTTCAATCTGTGCCAGTTCTTCTGGAACAACCTCCCGCGGTCTAGAGCTGGTGGCATCGACAAAAGCCAACCCATGGGCTGCCAGCAGAGCAAGTAAGACATCTTTGCGGCGGAGATCCTGAATTTCTCCTTCCAAGATAAAGACATCACCAAGAGGGCTCAGGGTGTAACCCCAGGCAGCACACAAGTTCTTTATATCTTCAATGGCTGCTTCCCGGTCGACCCACAGAGTCCCGTCCCACTGGCTGCTCTGGCTTTCACCTCTGTCCTCTGCTGGCGAGTCCGTATCGGATGCTTCAGAAGGCTCTCCCTTGCCCTCTTCAACTTCTATCAGGTTAAGCACTTCTGGACTGAACTGCCGGGCGATCTCCACCGCCCGCAGGCTCTCTGCTGCGGTTGCCGCCGTCCCTTCCAATATGGCCAGATCCTTGACTACCTGTACGTTGATACTGGGCACCCCTAACGCCTTCTGGATCTCCTGGGCCCTGAGGATGTCAGCCGAAACATCCCATGATTGCGCGTTTTCTCCCGTCTTCTCAGCAGTTTGCTCTGGCTGCACAACTAGAAGGCTCACCACCGGATCCCACAGGGACGAGACTATATTCTCCACTCTCTCCTTTTCAGCCTCACTGTCTACAGTGCCCTGGATGACAAGGCGTTCCTTCCACCAGTTGAGCTGGACGTCCCAGGGTTCTAGGAGTCTTTGCACAAGAGACAAGTCTACGGGAGGCTGGGCCGTAACCACCAAATCAAGCTTACTCATTCCTGTGTCGTCCCAAATTATCAAGGTGGTGTATCCGGGGCTCACACCGTTGATGAGTAAGGTATCGTTCTCTATCACTGCTACATCGGCAATCTTGGATTCTCCCACGGCAACCCGCTTCAAGCCGGAGACTTCCTTTAAAACGCTTTCTCCGGCATATAGGTAGATTCTAGGATGAGGCGCCCCATGAACATAGACCGGTTGATTATCCACCTCGCCGGTAAAGCCTGCGCCGTAAGAAATACCGTCACTCCCGGCAGCGGCACTGGCAGTGAGAATTGCTGCGAAGATAAGTAAAGCAAAGATCGCCAGAGAAGCTAGGAATACGAGCCTCGGGTTTGAACTTAATCGCTCAGCGGTCATCGGCAAGAAGCGATCACCTCCACCCCAGAACAAGTGTAGGTATCGGATCTCAGGGCAACTGCTTGAACGATGAGATGGAGTACGGCTATCTTGTGAAGGCCGCACTTGCTGGAATCTCTACTGTCGATGATGTGCCGCGGATTATCTCCACCGTCCTTGTGGAGTCTTGGTCCTCAAGACCCTGTCCTCTTCCGTCGACAGGCCAAGACCCGGCATTTTCCTTCCGTCCTTCAGCTGGAAGGCCAAACAGATTCCTCACAGTCAAGACCCCGCCTTTGGAACCTATACTTTTTTCCTCCGCTTCCGGGCGCAGCAACAAGTGCAGTTGTCCGCTGGAACTAAACAGCGCCAGCTTTTGGGCCTCTTCCGGCGTAACAGCCAGGACTACTGTCTGGCTACCAAAGCTGCTGCCATAGGCATTCTCTGTGCTGGTGGCATCCAGCAGTTTTACGTTTTCGAGGACTACTACGCTGTTTTCCAGCCCAGTGCCGTAGTCCAGGAAGGTGCCGAGAAGATCTACCCGTCTGCCGTGGGTAAGCTCTCGCTCCAGACCCTCTACACCCCGAACAGGCACCGCCACCGCCCGCTCTCCTGGCGACAACCGCCAGGCCAGGCTCTGTTCTTCTTCCTCCACTAAGCGGCCGGCTATAATTGGTTCGCCCGGAACGAAGTCCACGGCGGCGATTTGGTTTTCCACCTGGGAAGGATCGGAAAAAGCACCCGGCGGAACTAAATCCGCAGGCCACCAGCGAAGAGTCACGTGATTCGGTTTGAGACATGTGCCCTGCGGGATGGTATTCTTGGCAACCACCACCTGCACCCTGGTTCCTTCTCCAAGAGCCTGCGCCTCCAACCTGCGGATGTAAGTGTTTGTCAACTTAGTTGCCAGCAGAGCCAGGAGCACGGCTGCGATGAGAAACCGATGGCGAAACATACCTTAATGCCGCTCCTCCCGTTCAAGGTATAACCGGCCGCACCCGTAATGAACCATGTTTTGTCCCTCTTGGGGAAGAACCAGCAAGAACATCGCCTCGCTGGGATTGTACCCATAGGCGCCGTAAATGTCGCCGTAGATACCTCCCGACACGATTATCCAGTGAGGGGACCATCTCTGAAAGTGGGCAACTACGGCCTCTAGCGGGCTTGCCGTAACAAAGCCGTAGATCTCCACCGGGTTTCCGTCGAGTTTACCAACCGCCGATACGACCAGCTGAGAGCCGGGAACTGTAAACTGTCTCGGCGGTACTAAGTTCAACTGCATGGGCCTCAGTGAGGCATCATGTTTGCAAATAGCTAGATAGCTCACCCAGGGAAACGCAGGATCGTATTCAGCTGTGTCAACGTATATAGATGCCTGCCATCGACCAGACTGGGCAGTCAATATTCGTACCTGTTCCAACTGCAGGGAGGATGCTAAGGCGATTGCTTCTTGCTCGCCAAGACCCATGTGAGCCAGATCCTCCAAGATCTTGCGGTGATCAATATCAGCCTCCTCCCTGATATTCCTCCACCCACTGCCAGCTAGGTCTCTGGCAAGGGCCTGGTAGCTGCTGTCCTTGAGATCGCCAAATTCGATATAAGTCAGGTTTTCGTTGCAATTTACCAAGAACTGGGCATGTGTTTTCCCTACCCTCTGCCAAAGCTTAGGGATGCCGGTGTCGGGCAGAGTCGGAAATGCTTGCCCTACGCTGCCTAGAAGAAACAGGCTCAAACTCACCAGCCACGCCATCCCCAACTTGGACAGCCGGTACATGCGACTCAACCTCCCCGCAAGACTCTCCTAAACAGGTCTAGGATTGTCGTTGTGGGCAGCCTACTGGTGGTAAATATCTCCCTTGCCAAGCTCATGGAAGCCGTTACGGTTGGACGCTGTCCCAGTATCCCAATGGGAGGGATTACCGGGACTTCACACTCCACCGAAACTGTGGCCATTAGCGGGCTGGTCCGCAGCCTGACTGTGACATCTTTCCCTTCCAGAAAAGGATATTGCTGCAGGAAGCTGACTACTTCGTTGCGGATAGTCCGTTCATTTCCACCTTGCAGCCAAAGCTCGGCAGCTTGGCGCACCGCCATGTGGACCAGCAGGTTCGTGTGGCTTAAGAGCGCTAACTGCAGCAGTCCGCAGACGACAATCAGTAGAATGGGAGCGATCAGTACAAACTCCACCAAAGCCTGCCCTACATCCCCACCTCTGAGCGCTGCCAGTTGGTCACTTCCTTTTTCGGGTAGCCTTACCACCTTCAGTCAACCTTTCCTAACCCGCTGACATAATGCGGAACCAACATGCCGCGTCCCTGCACAATGCCCCGGGCTGTTGCAGTGGGATAGACAGCCAGACCTGACGGAGTGTGTCTACCCAAAAAGGTCTTAACCCACCTCGGCAGGCGGAGTTCTTGTGCAGCCGCGACCTGCACGAACCGGTTGCCGGTCCGCCCGTTTAGGCGGTCGCGAACATATCCAAGGAAGATGCGTTCTACCCCCAGGTCCGGCCAGTGGACAGGGGTAATGACTGCTTCATTGGCTAGACCCACCTGGATTGCCCGGGCATTGGCTGCCGCGGGCCCGTACCGGATCACTTCATTCTTTAAGGCGTTAATAACCGCTCTGATAGGAGAGCCCCAAAGACTGAACAACAAGGAAATGTCCCCGACGTAATTGGCGAAGACCAGCAGGTCCATACAGTCTGCCAAGAGGCCTGCTCCGGCTAGGGCAGCAGCGTCTGCGGCGTTCTGCACTCGGATCTTAGCGACAGCTGCCTCGGAGACTATGTAGATGCCCGCCGCAAAGACCATGACCAATCCCAGACTGATGAGAAGCACCGTAGATGCGTGTCCCTTTTCATCCCTTGTCAGTGCCTTCACCCTGACCAGAAAACGCTGCATTCTTACAGCCTCCCCAACCTGTACTCGATGAAGAGATCACTGCGACCGCTCAAGCCACTTCTCCACCGGCTTCCCCCGTAGAATCCACCCTTGAACAGATCTACAAGTATAGGCCAGATGGTTGCCCGCCGGCCGATTTGCACTGCCACCCCGTCTTGCCGCTTTGTGACAGTGAGCTCCCGGCCTGCCATCTCTCGGCTTGGCTCTGCCAGCCAGAAAAGCTCATTCCGAGAACCAGCCAGGAACTGGGCCGCCGCCCTCTCTCCCTTTGCGGCACTGTCAACTAAGGCTGTCCTGGCCGCAACGTATGCCGAAAAATGGAGCATTTGACTTTCGATTGCGTGCAAGGTAAAGGACAGAAGGCCCAAGAAAAATACCAGCAATATGGGCAGCACCAAACACAATTCAAGGAGGGCAGAGCCCTCATCCCTTGCTAGCACCTGTTTCCACCTCCCACAGAGTTGTGGGCTGACAGCCTCATACCAATCAGCCGCTACCGGCGACAGCATTTAGAATTTCAAATACCAATATCCCTAAAGAGTACGCGGCTGCGTACGGCACCGTAACCGCAGCGCTGTCGGCGGTCTTGCTTATTTCTAACTTCCTTTTTCCTTTCTTCCCTCGCTGGAAAAGAAGAGCTAGAAGGCTCACCAGTCCGCCGGCTGCTGTTCCTGCTAAGAACCAGGCAGCTGCTTTCTCCGATCCGCTGAGGAGGGAGACTGCAGCAATCAGCTTCACATCGCCTCCTCCCACCCGCCTGCGCCTATATCCCTCGAAGAAGGGCCAGCTGAGTGCGATGGTCCAAAACAGGGAATGAACCAGACTGGTTACTCCCTCCGAGCCTCTAAGGAACAACCCTACTGCCAAAGCTCCGACAATCAGCTGGTTGGGTACAAGCCGAAACCTGAAGTCATAGTAAATCGTACCTAAGAGCAGTACAGTTACGGTTAACTTATCGGCAAGAGCCGCTGCCTGCTGTAACTGCACGGACTGTAAGCCCAGCTGCATATAAAGACCAATTGCTCTCATCCCCTGGTCAATTGATGATGACTGCCCCAGCGTCGTAGCGGTACTGGGGCAGCCATACTGCGAAGCACTGGTCATCCTAACCCAGGTATGTCTTAATCACCAGCCATGCCCTGAAGAGGTGTTTTTGTTATTATGGATTTATTTATCAGTAACCGCTTGCGTTTACGCCGCTTATCGCTTGTGTCATCTCAAGAAACTTCGATCTTAGGTTCTCCCCCAGAGTTCTTACCGCCACTAAGGCTGCAATGGCGATCAAAGCAGTAAGTAAACCGTATTCAGCCATACTTTGGCCGCTTTGATCCCTCCACAACTGGGAGAGGGTTCGACCCATCACTATCCTCCTTTCTCAAGTGACTAGTAGATGGTTGAGCCAATGGACCATAGAGATATCCAGTTGACTGCACTGCCGATGAAAGCTGCCACCTGGTCTTGCAGGTGTCTTACCGCCCATATCAGCGGCACGGCGACAGCTCCAAGTACCAGTGCATACTCCAAGACGGCTTGTCCATTATCTTTTCCGCAGTCAACTTCCCGGGAGCGCATCGGGTTCACCTCCTTTACCTGCTCCCCCTCTACAGTCAATTGGCGCAGGACCGCTTTGGTAAGTATATATTAACATATTCTTCCGGAATGTCAAGTATTAGTGTACTTCCACATAAAGAAAACAGCCGCATCTCAGGCGGCCGTCGGCAGCACTTCTTCAAAGCGCAGAAGCGTCTGCTGCAGTATTCAACTCTGTTTCGAAATGAGTTGAGTCAACTATTATTTGACTTCTGATGCTCGCCGCAGGTCCTTGATCGCGCGGGCTGGATCCGGTGCCCGGAAGATGGCCGTACCCGCCACCAAAATCTTTGCCCCCGCATTGACAACCACCGGAGCCGTTTGTCGATCTATACCTCCATCAACTTCGATCTCGCAACCTGCCTTGAGCGAGGAGATCAGCCTGGCTGCATCTTCGATCTTGGGAACCACTTCGGATAGAAAGGCCTGCCCCCCAAACCCGGGATTGACCGTCATGATCAGCATCCGGTCGATCAGCGGCAGAATATACTTAAGGTTCAACACAGGCGTTGCTGGGTTTAGGGAGACACCCACCCTTACTTTCAGGTTCCTGATCACCTGCAATGTTCGATGTATATGGCGGCATGCTTCCCAATGGACCGTGATGCAGTCGATCTTCCCCTGACCAGCTGCAAAAATGTCGGGAATGAGCCGCTCCGGTTCGTTCACCATCAGGTGGACATCAAGGGGCAGTGTCGAAACGGCAGCCGCTGCAGCTATAACCGGCGGGCCGAAACTGATATTCGGAACGAAGTGTCCGTCCATGACATCGACATGGAGATAGTCGGCATCCTTTACCTTAGCCAATTCTTCTTTAAGGCAGGCAAAATCGGCTGCCAGCAGCGAAGGAGCAATTTTGATCATCTAGATCACCTTTTCCTAATAACGGGTCCTGGCCAGGTCCTCCAGTTCATCCAAAAGCAGTACGTAATTCTGGTAGCGGCTCTCAGCAATTTGACCGTCCTTGAGAGCCTCCTTCACTCCGCAATCGGGCTCTGACCGGTGCAAACAGCTGGTAAACCGACAGTACGTCTTGTACTTCCGAAGCTCGGGGAAATAGCTGTCCAGTTTGAGCTGATCTAAGTCATCCAGCCGCAATTGGCTGAAGCCCGGGGTATCGGCAACGTAACCGCCGCACTCAAGAGGCAGAAGGGCTACTTGGCGAGTGGTTTGCCGCCCCCGTCCTGTCTTGCGGCTCACTTCGCCGGTAATCAATCGCAGACCTGGCTGCACTGCATTTAGGAGAGAGGACTTGCCTGCTCCTGAGGGGCCGGCGAAACTGCTGGTCTTGCCTTGAAGGCAGCGCCGCAGTTCTTCAATCCCCACGCCGAGTTTAGCAGAACACTTGAGCACCGTATACCCTGCCTTCTCGTAGATGGCAGCCAGCTCTTCCGGAACCGAGTCAGGTACCAGATCAATTTTGTTTAGACATACTACCGGCGTAAGTCCCCGGCTTTCAGCCAACACCAGTAACTTATCCATCAATAAGAGCTGGGGATCAGGCCGAGCACAGGCACTGACAACAATTAACTGATCGACATTGGCTACAGCCGGCCGGTAGATAACCGTACTACGGGGCAGTACCTCTTCTATGATGCCTTCGTTTTCGCCCAGAGGCAAGTACCGCACCCTGTCTCCGGCAAGAATGGTGACACTCTGCTTGATTTTTCCCCGGGGACGGCAGCGGATGATCCTGCCGCCACCGGTTTGGACATCGTATAGCCCACCAACTCCCCGAAGAACTCTCCCTATTTCCGAAGTCACACATTTCCTCCTTCGTCATTAGTTTGAGATGCGGTGTTCCCTCACTCAATCGGGAAACTCAGTCTCGGAGATTTTCGTGTTATCTACATACACCTGTATCCGGGCATTGCTGCCGTAACCCCGCACATGACGGGTAATGCTGCTTTCTCCCGGATGGATACCCCTATAGACCTCCCGGGCACCCAAGGCATCAATTACTATTATCACTACTTCCTGTTCCGGTCCCGGCGGCACGGTCACCTGAACGGCGGCCTCCCGCGGCCGATTTCTTGTCGTATCTATGGGCCTCTCTTGAGCTGCAGATCCGGTTTGAACCTCACCACCGACATCTTCACCTGGCCTCTCTTCCCCTCGAGATGCACCTTCGAAATCAGCTGGCGGTTCTTCCGCAGCTTGTCCAGTGCTCCAACTGTTGTAGACGAAATCGATTGGGGTATCTTGAGGCACTTGCGTTCCGGGGGCTGGACTTTGGGATATTACCTCCCACGGTGCTAGGGAGGGATCACTCCGGCCCCAAACATTGCCGATGGTAAGCCCCAGGCGCCGTACCCGAATCTTGGCATCTTCAAGGAGCTGTCCCCTTAGATCGGGGACAACTACCATCGGCAGTCCGGCATCGGTGCGGCTGACCATCAAATCTACCGCCAAACCTTCCTCTAGGTATGTGCCTCCCTGCGGGCTCTGACTGACCACATATCCTTCGAGCACCGTGGGCTCATAGACCGCCGTTTCCACTCCTACAGTCAATCCTGAATCCACAATCATCTTCTTGGCTTCTTCCAGGCTAAGTCCCACTACCGATGGCACCTGCACCAGGCGTGGACCGCGACTTACCACTACCCATACTGTACGGCCCTCCCTGACTCTCCGGTTAGCCGCCGGATCTTGCCTAAGGACTCTGCCGGCAGGTACGTCACTTTCGATTTCTCTATCCACAGCAAGCCTCAGGCCCAGTTTTTCTAAAGCCAGTCTAGCCTCTGCAACTGTTAAGCCGGTAACATCGGGCACAGTGACTTCTGCCGGAAAAATGAGCTCAGGAAGATATGAAATAGCCCAAAAAAGGCCTCCCAAAAAGGCAACCAGGAACAAAAATATGAGTGCTCGAATTCGCCGCTTTTTCGGCGGCCGGGAACGCTTCCCTCTGCTCACTTTTCTCCGTTCCTCCAATCCATGGATTCGAGTGGCCTCCTGCGGCTCTGCGACCGGCATCATCCTCGTTGCCTCCCAAGCATCCTGGACATCTCCCAATTCCCCATTGTTGGTGCGAGCCGCAGTGAACGGAGCCGCCAGATTTGTGTCCTGCAGGGCCCGGATGAACTCCTCCGCTGAACGGAAGCGGTTCTTCGGGTCCTTGGCCAAAGCCTTAAGAATTACGCTATCTAGAGACTTAGGTATGGTGGGGTCGATCTCCCGGGGAGAGGGCACCGGATCCTGCAGCTGCTGCAGGGCCACAGCGATGGGAGTCTCACCGGTGAATGGAACCTTACCGGTGAGCATTTCATAGAGTACAATTCCCAGCGAATAGATGTCCGACTGTTCACTGGTAACTCCGCCCCTGGCCTGTTCCGGAGAGAAGTAGTGCACCGAGCCGATAACCTGCCCAGTCTGGGTAAGTGTCGCAGTGCTCATAGCCCGGGCGATGCCGAAGTCTGTCACTTTGACGTTTCCTTCGGGCGTAATCAAGATGTTGTGGGGCTTAATGTCCCTATGCACCAGATGTTTCCGGTGGGCATGACCCAGCGCAGCGGCCACTTGAATAGCTATGCTTACGCTCCGCTCGGGGCTCAGCTTACCTTCTCTCCGAATAAGCTCCTTGAGGTTAATGCCCGGTACGTATTCCATGACGATGTAGTGAGTGTTCCCTATCTCGCCCACATCATAGATATTCACTACGTTGGGATGGGATAAACTGGCAGCCGCTTGCGCTTCTCGCCGAAAACGCTCGACAAAATCCTCATCACTGGCATACTGCTCCCTCAGCACCTTTACTGCTACACAGCGGTGAAGCAGCTTGTCTTTCGCCTTATATACCACAGCCATGCCGCCTTCGCCGATGCGTTCCCGTATCTCGTAACGGTTGGACAAAACTTCTCCTTCTATCATCTATCTCACCTCGCTTCCGCCGGGAGATTTAGGCCATCCTCAATGCCTGCGGCAACAGCCTAACCGACAGCTCCCCGGAAATACGCCGCAAAAATCCGGCGGGCGATGGGGGCCGCCGCGCTGCCGCCGCTGCCGCCGTGTTCTACTACAACGGCAAGGCAAATTGCCGGCTTATCCGCCGGTGCCATACCCACGAACCAGGCGTGGGCCTTCCCTTGAGGATTCTCAGCCGACCCGGTTTTTCCGGCAATATCAATTCCCTGCAAAGCCGCGCTTCGGCCCGTACCCCTGGAGACTACCTCCGTCATGGCCTGGCGGATCTTGCGGGCGGTTTCTGCACTAATAACGTACCCCATCGGTCTGGGCCGAGCAACCCACTTGCCGCCGTTCTCGCTGGTCTTGACAGCATCAATTAGAATAGGCTCCATCATCAGTCCATCGTTGCCGATAGCCTGAACCACCATTGCCATCTGCAGAGGAGTGGCAACTATGCCGTATTGACCGATGGCCAATTGGGCTAGTTCTATAGGAGAAAGAGGCCCCGAAGGCAGCTTTCCCCCCCGTACATTCTCGCCGGCTAGAGGAGGCCTTTTCCCGATGCCAAAGGCACCGGCCGTCTGCAGGAGTCGGTCACTTCCCAGTCTCAAGGCTGCTTCCGCGAAGACGGTGTTCGACGACACCACCAGTGCATCCAGGAGAGATATGCGCCCCCAGGCGGTGCCGCCGGCGTTAGCTATCCTATGCCCTTGGATAGTGATAGACCCCGGATCGTCAAACAAAGTTGTCAGGTCCAGCTCTCCGCCGGTCAACGCAGCTGCCAACACGACTACTTTAAAGGTGGAACCGGGAGGGTAGAAACCTGCTAGAGCTCGGTTATACAGCGGACTGTCGGGATCACTTGCGATCTTCTCCCACCGGGAGTCGATCTCGTTGGGGTTAAAACCCGGCATACTGGCGACAGCCAAGATCCGACCGGTTTTTACCTCCATGACAACCGCCGCTCCCTTGCGGTTTCCAAAGGCCTCTTCCACCGTCCGCTGCAGGTTCAAATCAAGGGAAGTAATCACATCAAACCCTGACTTGCGTTCCGAGAGGAGATGGCTGAGCCGCCCCAGCGCTGAGGTTCCCGGATAGCGCCGTCCCATGAGGACCTCATCCAGTGTCTTCTCCAGTCCCGCGGTACCGTAACGCTGGCTGAAATAGCCGATGGTCGGCGCTAACCCAAGGGTTCCTCGAAAAACCCTCTCCAAGCTCTTTTCCCGCTGCACGCTTTCCGCTATGACTTCTCCACTGCTGTCAAATATCCCTCCCCTGCGGATACTGCGGCGCTCCTGGACCCGATAGGGATTAGAAGGATGGTTGACTAAGGCCGCTCTCTGTCCTATCTGCCAGTAGAAAGCGCCCCCAACCAGCAGCAAGTAGCTGCCTATAAGAACGTATGTCAAGAAAATTGCAGGCTTCCTCATGACCAGATTTCCCGTCTGGAGATATTGAGAAGCAAACCCAAGCTGAAAAGGTTAATCACCATTGCCGTCCCGCCATAACTGACGAAGGGCGTGACCAGACCGGTCAAGGGCACAAGCCGGAGCAAACCACCGGCAACAAGGACGACACTGAGGCTCCATCCGAGCACCACCGCTAGCCCCAAGAGCCGCAGGAAAGGATGCCCGCAGCGAACAGATACCGTCAAGCCCTTTGCCGCCAGCAGAAACTCCGCAGTCAAACAAGCAAGCATTCCTGCAAAGCCCAGCTCTTCCCCAATCACCACCAAGGGGAGATCGGTGTGGGATGCGGGAATCGTCCGGGCAAATCCCCGACCGAGGCCCCTGCCGAACCAACCGCCGTTAGCCAATGCAAACATGGTCTGGACTATCTGATATCCGGCCCCTCTTGGGGAAGACCATGGGTCAAGCCAGATGTCAAACCTAACGGCCACATGGGGGAAAATCCAAGCAGCCAGTACACCGCCCATTCCCCCCATTAGGAGAGGAAGGACTAAGTACACTTTCTGACCGGTGGCCGCATAACTCAGCAGTGCGAAAAGCGCATAATAGAGTACTGCCGAACCCAAATCCCTTTGGACAACCAACACAAAGAGGAACAAGACCCACATGGTGAGAAGGGGCGTTAAATGTCTTGGTTCGGGGATACTGAAAGGACCCAGCCTTGCAGTAGGATGTGCGAACAGCTGGGAATTCTCGCTAAGAATTCCGGCGATGAACACACCCAGCCCCAGCCGCACCACCTCTCCAGGCTGAAATTGCACGGGTCCGATTTCCAACCAAAGGCGGGCTCCCCCTTGTTCCACTCCGAAAAATGCTGTCACGAAGAGGAGCCCTAAGCCGCTCATCCCCACCAGATACCGATAATCCGCCAGAGATGCCCACTCCCGAGGTAAAGCTCCCAATGGGACAAGGGCAAATCCCAGCAGTATCCACCGCAGCTGCCGAAAAGCCAGCGAAGGAGATATCCCCGCTAAGACGGTAAGGCTCAATGCGCACAGAAATCCGCACAGCGGCAAGAGGTTTTCATCTCCAGAAAACCTAAGGAGGCAAAACAGCAAGTGAAGACATAACAGCCCGACACTCAAACCTCCACCCAGCCGCAGACCTGCGTCCCAGGCACTGGAACTGGAGCCGACGCTTGCTGATATGCCTATCAGAGCGATAACCGTCACGAGGAGCAGGAGTCTGCGCTCAAGGCGGCGGTGGTGAAAGCCTGCCAAGAGGTATTCTCTGCCGTTTCTGCGGGATAGCAACAGTGCTCGAGCCTCCCCTTTACCGATACGCAACTAGTCAACCATGGCAGCTACCAAGGCAGTGATGTTGTCGTGCCCTCCCCGAGCATTGGCCAGCTCGACCATGCGCTCGGCTGCCAGCTGCGGGTCGGTACTTCCAACCAAGATTTCCACCATCTCATCCTCGCTGATGAGAGAATAAAGGCCGTCGGTGCACAGCAGCAGGACGTCTCCGTCGCTCATACTCTCTTCCCTAAGGTCAAAAAAAACCTGAGGGGAAGTCCCCAAAGACCTTGTGAGCACATTGCGGTGGGGATGAACTAGAGCCTCCTTCTCCGATAGCGCCCCGCTGCGCACTAGTTCTGCCACAATGGAATGATCCTCTGTAAGCCGCTGAAGGCTCATACCATCAAATTTATAGATGCGGCTGTCCCCGATATGGGCGATGTAGACCTTGCGGTTGACGATCAAAGCTACAGACAGCGTCGTTCCCATGCCTGATAGCTCTCTGTTTTCCTGTGCGAGCTTCAGGATCTTTAGGTTGGCTTGCGTTACAGCCTCCTGTAGGGACTTCAACGGATTGTCCTCTGCAAACGGCCAGTCTGCTATTACCTGCAGGGCCAGGGAACTAGCCACCTCTCCAGCCTGGTGTCCCCCCATGCCGTCGGCAACAGCCAAGAGCGAATCTCGGACCAGGTAGCCATCTTGATTTACCTTTCGAACCTGTCCTACATGAGTAACTGCTCCAACCCGCATCATAGTCACCCTTTTCGCTCGGGAGAATTGGGGGAGGTGTGGAAGACAACCACAGCGTTCCCTACGGAGATGACTGCTACCTCTGTTAGCTTTTGCGGCCCACTTACCAGTTCCCCATTTAGATAAGTACTGTTTGTGCTACCCAAATCCTCTAGCCAGAACTCCTCGCCCTGCCGGTATACCCGGGCATGTTCCGCCGATACAAAAGGATCGTCCAGAACCAGATCGTTTCCCGGGTCCCGTCCCAGGCGGACCTCATCGGCAACAAGAACTGCCGGGAGAGGTTTCGCCCCTGCCAACGGCGGCAGCGGAACAACGTAAGCCGCCGGCTCTTGCAGATTCTGGCCGGGCTGCAATCGAAAACACTGGATCACTTCCCGCAGGAATCGAAAAAGGAGACCTAAGAAGCCTATCTGCACCAGCCACCACAGCAGTCTTCCCATTTTATTTCACCAGCCGGAACTTAAGGCGGGTTGTACCCAATTCGATGAGGTCTCCGTCAGTGAGAATGGCTTCCTTTACCTGCTTAGAATTGAGTCTGACCCCGTTGGTACTGTTGTTATCCTCTATCCAGTACCGCCCCTGTTTGAGCTGCACTACGGCATGACTGCGGGAAACGCTGGGGTCGGTCAAACGGACCTCCTGGTCGGGAGCCCTGCCAATGGATATGGGCCCTTCGCCCAGTGCCCAAACCTGTCCCTTCTGGGGCCCGCTGACAGCCACCAGCTCCGCCCGAGGATTGACGGCCCCCAGTCCCGACGGCAGTCTGTAAACCTGTGTGCCGTCACCCTTCGCCTCGTCTTCCTCAAGGGATTTCTCGAGGCGGTGGGTTCCCTTAACCGCCGATTCGTGGTTTGGTTGTTCCTGGAAATATGCCTCCACCCCCACAGAGCCCTGCGGGGTGTTTTCCGCCGGCTGGAAGTCGATCTTTATCGGAGCGGCAAAGCTGACCCCATTCTTTCGAGCCCGTTCACTCAGATACTGGCTTATTTCCTCAGTTATAGTGATCTGCAGGGGTTGAAGTTTCTCCCAATCTTTCGGATTGATGTGGACGACAAATACATTGGGCACAAAAACATGAACTGTCGAGACCCTGCGGTCGGCCAGCATAGCATTGGCCAGCTGCCGGCCGATTTCCACCGGCTGTACAGATGGCTTTACTCCCCAACCGGAGAGTCTCTCCATAAGTTTTTCTAGGCACTGCTCAAGCCTGCGGAAAACATCCATCTTCAGACCCCCTCCCAACGGCCCCGCAGCTGGCCGCAGGCCGCCTCAATATCCGCTCCTCGTTCTTTCCGGATGCTCACCACCAGGCCTCCTCGGCGCAGCCAGCTTTCAAACCTGGCCACTTGACTGTCTCGAGGCTTCTTCTGGAAGCCACCGGGAATTGGATTGACAGGTATCAAGTTGACGTGGCACAGGAGACCTCGCAGGATCTCGGTCAGCCGGTGCGCATCTTCCGGGCTGTCGTTAAACCCGTCCATCAGTGCATATTCGATGGTTATCCGCCGTCCGGTCCTAGCGGCATATTCATGGAGGGCATCCAGGAGCTCTTCGAGGTTGTAGATCCGCGCGATGGGCATGATGCGGCTGCGCTTCTCGTCATCAGCCGAGTGAAGAGATACGGCCAAAGTTAAACCCAGGCCTTCCTGAGCCAATTTTCGGATACCCGGTACCAGACCGCAAGTAGAAACAGTAAGCTGGCGAATCCCAATATTGAGTCCCCAAGGTGCATTTAGGACCTTGATGCTCCGCAGCACGGCACTGTAATTGGCCAAGGGCTCACCCATCCCCATAAAGACAACATTGCTGGGCCGACGGCCTACGTCCAGGATCACCTGCAGGACTTGATCCACTATCTCTCCCGCAGTCAAGTTGCGAACAAAACCCATACCCCCGGTGGCGCAGAACGTGCAGCCCATTTGGCAGCCCACCTGTGAGGAGATGCAGACTGTGCTGCGGTCATTCTCGGGTATATAGACAGACTCGATATGCTCTCCATCCTGGAGTGCCAGCAGATATTTCCTTGTCCCATCCTGGGAACGGCGAACGGTAACAGTAGAACAGGGATGGTAGATGGTTTCCCGCATCAGCCTGTCTCGCAGTCTCAGCGGTAAACTGCTCATTTGCTCAATGGCTGCCACTGGCCGGTACACCCACTCAACGAGCTGTTTTGCCCGGTAGCTGGGCTCGCCGAACTCTGCCATAAGCTCCGCCAACTCTTCCAGTCCCTGCCCCACCAATACGTTTTTCGATGCCATCATCCATCACATCTCCACAGACCTTATTATGCGGAAAAAGGTGGTAATCTATGCCAGATCATCCTATCCTCTCCCAACAGCATCGGTTCTAGGACCCAGTCCAAAGCTTTTGCAAGCCGTCAGTGGTTGTCCTCTCTGCTGTTGGGCAAGCTAATACTAACACTATAATTCTTGCCGAGAATCCTGCGGAGGTAAGCTGTGCCATGACGGTGAGAGGCAAAGTACACTTTCTTACGGCATATATAGAATTCCTCTTGGATGAAGGGATAAAGTCGGAAGAGTACTATCTAGCAGATGCAAGCCGTTTCCTTCGCTTCTTGCTCACCCGGGTGGAGCAGGGAGATGTCCAGGCTTTTGTGGAGAAATTCTCGCCCAGCTATCAGAAGCGGCTGCGCAGGACATTGCGGAAGTTCTACACCTTTGCCCGCAAGGAACTGCAAATCACCAACAAGGTTCTGGAAGAGATATAGTGCCCATCAGCCGTTGACGAAACAACCGCCGCAAGAAGTGTCAATGGTCTTTGAAAATGTCACCTCACATATCGGTGTTTTGTTCAGTGAAAATGTCACCTTGTCCAGTTTGGACTTTGTCTGGTGTAGGATGAATGAATTAGGGTACTGACAGTA
>DUMM01000003.1 GCA_012839845.1 Bacillota bacterium
CCAATGCTAGGCGGCTCAACCTGGTACCCATTCCCACCGGCGGCGGGATAGTGATCGTATTGGCATTCTGGGCAGCTGTCTGGCTCACCGGCGTCAGGCATCCCGCTGTTCTAGGTCTGCTGACGGGCTCGTTGATTATCGCCGCCACCGGTATGACTGATGACCGCTGGGATTTGAGGCCCCGGACTAAATTCTTAGGTCAGGTACTGGCGGCCGCCGCCGTTGTAGCTAACGGTACAGTAATCCAGTTTGTTACCAATCCCTTCGGCGGTATGATCTACCTCGGATGGCTGGGGATTCCCCTAACCATCCTGTGGATCGTGGCTGTTACCAATATGTTCAACTTCATCGACGGGTTGGACGGTCTGGCTGCTGGAGTGGCGGTCATTGCCAGCATTTCTCTGTTTAGTGTAGCCCATGAACTGGGTTACAGCTTTGTAGCCATTCTGCTTCTGGCCTTGGCCGGCAGTACCCTGGGTTTTTTGCGGTACAACTTCAATCCGGCCAGTGTCTTTATGGGAGACACCGGTGCAATGTTCCTCGGCTTTATGCTCAGTTCGCTGGCAGTAGAAGGAGCCCTGAAGGGGGCAGCAACGGTGGCAGTAGCGGTGCCGGTGGTCATCCTGGGGCTTCCCGCTCTGGACACGGTGTTGTCTGTGGTGCGGCGGGTGCGGAGCGGCCTTCCCTTCTACAAAGCGGATCGCGGTCACCTGCATCACCGCCTGCTGGATCTGGGGTTGTCCCAGAGGCAGGCAGTACTGCTGCTTTACGGCACGGCTCTAGTTTTTGGATCTCTGGGCGTGCTCCTGGTACAAGCTCCTCCGGCGCTGGGCTTGGGAGTTGTAGTTCTCCTGCTGGGTCTGCTCATCTCCGCCGCCAACCGCTGGGGGTGGCTGGGTCACAACAAGGATAACCGGGGGCAGAGTGAGCATTTCTTGTAAAATCAGCCGGGGCTTCCCTGCACTGTCTAGACCGGTAATTTCCTGCCCTCAGCGCTGCTGAGGGCATTTTTTGCTATTGGTGGTCGAGGGGGCTGAGATGGGTGAAAGTAATGGTGATTTTTGGAACAAGGCCGGAGGCCATTAAGATGGCTCCGGTAGTCAAGGCTCTCCGTTCCAAGCCCGACAGGTTTGATGTCCGGGTGGTGGTTACAGGCCAGCATCGGGAGATGCTGGACCAGGTGGTGGATTTTTTCCACCTCAGTCCGGACTATGACTTGGACATTATGAAACACGGGCAGTCCCTGACGGATATTACCTGCGGGGTTTTAAGGGGTCTTGAAGATGTCATCGCCGGGGAAAAACCGGAAATAGTCCTGGTTCACGGAGATACCACTACCACCTTTGCTGCCAGTTTAGCGGCTTTCTATCAAAAGACTCCCGTCGGCCATGTGGAGGCAGGCCTTAGGTCCCATGACATGTACAATCCCTTCCCAGAAGAGATGAACCGGCGGTTGACTGGAGCCTTGGCCTCTTTGCATTTCGCACCTACCCGGGGTGCTGTGGAGAATTTGCGGCGGGAAGGAATCCCCGATTCCCATATTTTCTTGACCGGCAACACAGTGATCGACGCCCTTTTGGGAACGGTGAGAGAGGACTACACGTTCCGGGATCCGGTCCTCCGCAGCCTAGATTTCCATAGAGAGCGGGTGATCCTGCTGACTACCCACCGGCGGGAAAACTGGGGCGAGCCCATGGAGCGGATCTTCAGGGCAGTGAGAGAGCTGGTGGCGTCTTTTCCCGATGTGCGAGTGGTTTTTCCGGTACATAAGAATCCCCGAATTCGGGAGGCTGCCGGAAAGGCACTTCAGGGCCTGCCCAGGGTGGACCTAATTGAACCTCCAGGATATGAGGAGTTCGCCAATCTCATGGCTAAGGTCTTTCTGCTTCTAACTGATTCAGGCGGTCTGCAAGAGGAAGCGCCCAGTCTCGGGAAGCCGGTCTTGGTGCTCCGGGATACCACCGAGCGGCCGGAAGGGATAGAGGCCGGTACCGCTCTCTTGGTGGGCACTGATACCTGCCGTATCGTAGAACAGGCCGCCCGGCTGCTGACAGACCCGGAGGCTTACCGACAGATGGCGGAGATCCCCAACCCCTATGGAGATGGGCGGGCTGCAGAACGGATTGCAGATATCCTCTGGCAAGAGAGAAACAGATCAATTATGAATCCTGCTTTGCAGACTTCAAACTAACCGCTGTTACTAGCTTTTTATCGTGATAGGCTGTTCAATTTGCCATGGGCAAAGGAGTGAGTTCTTGCTATCTAGAAAGATAAGATGCGCAATAGACGGTCGATAACCGTTCTTGCTGTTTAGTCTTCTTTATATACAGCGTTCTTTGGAATGCTAACAAAAGGAGTCTGTATTTCAGTCAGGAGCGTTTTGTTAGTGGCCAGTTTAAAATGGACATAATAAGGGGGTGCGGACATTTTTTTGGACTTGGTTATATTGCCAAACCCAAGCTGCGTCTGTAAGCTGCGGGACTCATTGCACCAAGAGAGATCTTGATGCGGTTTTCATTGTACCATCTGAGATAGCTCTCTAATTCATCGATGAATTGATCTATAGAAGCACCTTCCCACGAACGGCAATAGAACATCTCA
>DUMM01000118.1 GCA_012839845.1 Bacillota bacterium
GGTGGGTCTCCTTTCTGAGGTATTTGGTTTTTCTTCCAAACCCATAATATCTCAGGGATACCCACCTTTTGCAATATTATTTTCAAACGATTAAACTTCTGTGAACGAAACTCTGGTCGGTCTACTTTGAAGTCACAGAGGAAATATTGACAATTGTAGCTACCCGTGTTATATTATAACTGCAAGCATAATGTATACAGAATACACGAGTGGAACGCATGGGTATAGACGTAGGCAGTCGGTTATTCTGAAAGGGGTGATCCCTTGATAATCGCTTTCGGAAACCGGGAGATTACCATCAAAGTTCGCCAGCAGCCGCAGCCGGAAATTGCGGAGAGGGTCTACCGTCAAATCCAAAGAGAGAAGCAAATTGAGCGCGAGCGGGATGCCGCCTATGTCCGTTTGCTGTTCGGCCAGGGAGTACATTTGAACTAGCCGCCAAGACGAAAAAGAGAACTGCGATGCTCTACCCCCTTGGGTAGTAGGCATCGCAGTTTGTCTTTTAGTTGCAGCTGAAACAAGAACCTAACCCGTACTTGCTGTTGTCTACCATGAGCAGTGACTGCTGATTACTAGTTCACAAAACCTAGAATCAATGCCAGCACCGCAGCAATGGTGGCGATGTTAGCCGCGCTCTTCAGGCTTTGATTCTGCTTTTCGGCGTGAGCTTTATAACTGTTGAACTCGTCCCTCAACTCTTGCAACTGGCGTTCCAGCCGCTGCTCCCGCATCAAAGCGGCATTAAGCTGGGCAGAAGACTGGGCCATTACCCGATCATCGACTGCGGCCAATGTAGTCTCCGCTTCGTTGATCCGCTCCTGGAGCACGAAGACCGCTTCCTGCAGCTCTGCGACGTGATCCCGCAAATCGGCGAGATCTTTACTGTCAGCTGCCGCGCCTTGCTGGAGGAGGTTTGTCCGCTTATCCAGAGCTGCGATCTTCTGCGATATGTTGGTCAGATCCGTCTGAACCGCCTCGAGACTTCTTACCAAATCTTGACGGAGGTTGCTGACATCCTTCATCAACTGTCCGTCAGCGGAAGCCATGGCCTCTCCCTGTTTTTGGACCTGTTCCTTGAGTGCCAGCAGGTCCTGAGCCAGTGAAGCAGTCTCGTCGGTTCGAGTCTGCCTCTCCTGCGCAGCTGCCTGCTTCAACTGGCTGAGCTCCTCGGCAAGCTGGGCTTCCCTCTCCAAGCTCTTCTCCTGCCAGCTGGCCAATCCTTCTTCGACTGCGGAAAGCCGCTGTGCAACATCGGACAATCCCTCTTGTACTCTGTTGATCTCAGCTGCCAGCTCGGCATCGCTTTCTTGCATCGCTTGCTGCAGGAGGCTCAAAGCTGCATCCCGCTCTGCGAAACTGCTCGCCACCTTTACACCTAAAGCCTCCTCCAAAGCCACCAGTGAGTCACTATGGAGAGCAAGCATCCGGGAGTGTTCATCCAGCTTTGCCTCTGCAGCCATAACGGCAGCATCGGTATCGGCCAGCGCTGCCGCCTGCTTGGCAACCTCATCTTCTAATCTTTGAATTCTGAGGCCTTGGTCGGCGGTCTGCCGGCCCAGTTGTGCATCAGCAGCATCCAACCTCTGAGCCGTATCGGCTACCTGCTGCTGCAGGGCAGCAATCTCAGCTAAGATAGCAGCCGCTTGTTCCTGAATAGAGGTGCGGATAGCCGCGTCCTCCTGCTCCATCGTATCAATGACCTTTGTCACGGTCTCATCTATCACTTGGACCCGACGCTGTGTCTCATCAACAGCAGCCGACAGCTGCTCTCTTTGGTTGTACCAGCGCACAAGTTCATCCCTAAACTCCGTGGATAAAGTCCGCAAAAGCTGGAGATCTTCCTGGGTTACACCCAGCCGTCCTTTCTCAATCTCAACCAGCAAGCGCCCGACTACGGAAGCCAATGTATACCTGTCGACGGGCCGCTGACCCTGAAAAGTCCCATCGCTGTACAGGGCAAGGTAGCCCTCCTGGACCAATTTCTGCACACCTTCATAGGCCCAATGGTCTTTAGGTACATCGCTGATGGGCTGCGCAGTATCTTGGGCTAAAGCCGAGCCCACCAGGCTTCCCAACATCACCAGCATGACCAGCACTGAAATTCCTGCTCTCCGTACTCTCCTGAGCTCCATCTGTTCCCGCCCCCTGTCAGTCTTGTTTGCTCCTCGAGTTGTCATCGGCACCCTTACCTATCTGGTAATGGTCACGGGTAACTCCATGGGTCCCAATTCGATCACCTGACCATTAGTGGTGACCAGCTTAGTCGCTGCCAGCTGAACCGAACCGGTACCTTCAGCAAGCGTCAAGAAACGAATTGAACATAGGTTGCCGGTTAATCGACCAGGTCCCAGCTGCGAAAGGCCTTGCAGTTTAACCCAAACTGTCCCCTGCACCTGCTGCACATCTACCTCCATGGTAGCAGCATCCTTCACAGCGGCCAAAGGTGCGAGGGCTTCGCCCCGCTCTACTCCCAGCCGACCTCCCACTACTCGCAGCAGGTCTGCCGGAAACTTCAGGAAGAACTCTGCTGCTTCGATGTTCTTCAAGTTATAACCTTTAACAGCGATTTTTGCAGGTTCCCCGACCGTTGCGGGACTGGCCCCTTCCATGACAAGCCTGATCATCTGCGGCAGCTGCGGTATGTTGATGAATTCATTGACAATCACCGGTTCGGTGGCGCCGGATTCGACTATGACGGAATACGGCAGACTATCGCTGGCCACATCAGTCGGAACTAGGAACCACTGAACCACGACGGACTCGCCGGGCCCTAAATCCCCGCTGAGCTTTGTCCGCCCCTCACCGGGGGCTAGCTGAAGTCCTAAGGGAGCCTGCCATTGAGCGTGAACCCACGGAGCATCCATCTCACCCACATTGGTAATGGTAGCCCGGACTGCAAAAGGCACAGGCTGCAGGCTTCCATCTTCGATCAAGAGGCGAGGCGGTGCGGAGACTTTCACCTGCAGCTCCGCCGGTTTGGCAATCTTTACCTGCCGCCGCACTCGGTTCGGCTCGCTGTTGGCAGCCTCAACCCTGACCTCATATGAGATCTCGCCCGTAACCTCTTTGGCTACCTCTACCTGCCAGGCCACCTGCACCGACCTACCTACATCCAGGTTGCCGAGGCTGCTGGTGGGCTCCTGGGCAGAGACGAGGGTTACCCCCTTAGGCAGTTGAATGGAGATCACGACATCCCTGGCCTCACCTTCCCCGGTGTTCTCGAGATAGGCGACGATTGGGAACCGTGTAGGCGCATCGGGAGCGTGGGACACCACAGCAGGTGAAGTAACTCCCAAGGACAACTTTCCTGGGGCGATGGTTATGCCGCCGAGTCCATAGTAGGTGACCCAGGTAACACTTTCACCGGGTTCCAAGGTGACCGGGTTCCAAAACATGGCAATTGCCGAATCCAGCTCAAACTCACCTTTCCGCAAAAACACGCGGCCGGGTTCAAAATCAAAATCCCAGATGCTTTCCGCTAATACTCCCCAGTTGGTGAAGTACACCCGATCAGGGGGCGTTACCCCCGGGCCCCGCAAAGTCCCTTGGGACATAACCTGCGGATCCGCAAGGGAATCGAAGGCCTGCCAAAACTCAGGTATTGCCTCTCCGCTGAAGAAAGTATCGGTTGTTATGGCCTGCTGTTCTACCCTAAAGGGGGCGCCATCGTTGGCACCCAGCATTGTGTCCAGCATCAGCCGCATCGATACCCTATGGGAGACGGAGTCTTCATTTGTCAAGGTGTAGGCAATGCGAGCTGTGTCCTGCAGACCCGTGGTGCTGCTTCGGGTAAAGCTGAGTATTTGCTCAACCTTCACTGGTCCCAGTTTGTATACCGTGCTGATGGCATTCCCCTGGATGATTTCTGGCCCTGAGATCCGCTCGCCAAAAGGTCCCTGTCTGCCGGCAGAGGTGCGGGTAGGACCGCCAAAAACGTAACTTGCACCATCCACTTGAATAGTAGTGTAAGAGGTCCATGGGTTTGCCATGCCGTATACCAAAGGCTTGTTTTCATCGCCTATTCTGTCGGGGTCTCCGCCGGTGGTACTGACAGAAAACCGGCCGGTATTCTCCTCGCCTGCATTGACGATGATGGAGATATAATCATTGGCTATGATGATGTTGTTGTTGCCAATGCTGTCTTCAACTTCTGCATAGGCATTCGCCGTACCACAGGCAATCAACATCCCCACGACCAGGGTAACTGCCAACCAGCGCCGCATTAATCACCAGCCCCCTAACTGTACCGTCGATGACTTTGGCGGTTCATCGCTGAACTCTCACTCATTTCGCACATACCGAACGCCGTCGTACATAATCGATACCCTGAAGTCCGGCGGGCCGCTAAAAGAAACCGTTATTGACAGGATATAATCTTCCAGCAGCGGCTCCATGCGCCATCCGTTTTGGATGGTCAACCGCGCGACTTCATCTAAACTTGCTGTTCCAGAAGACTGAATGATGTCAATGCGGGTTGCTCTAGTAGACCCTTTCGGCACATACGCCTCCAGTTTAACGGTACCTGCCAGACCTTCGTTAATGGCATTCTTGGGGTACTGAATCCGCCCACCGCCTGACACTAAAGTGCTTGCTGCCGGTAGTGGCGGCAGCGGCGGCGGCTGCGGCGTTCTTTCTTCCTCCAAGCCGCTCTCTGCCGAAGTATTCGAACTGCTTGTCTCACCGGCGTCTGCAGAATTACCTGCGGCCATGACAGCTTCTTGACCGTGTTCACTGGTGAGGACTTGCTCACCGTTCCTATCCGGCTGGGCCAAAGCCTGCTCGCTGGTTGCGGGTTGCTGCTCCGGCACAATTCTAGTATCGGCAGCTTTCACATCCTCCTGCGGAGGCGGCGTGGGATCCTGAGGCTTTGGTGCAGCTTCTGGTTGAGTCTGGGTTACCTGAGTCTTAGCTGTCTCAACAGGCTCCGGTTCTTGTTTCGCTGGCGTGGCGGTCTGGCGGTTGGGTGTCTGCTGCTGGGGCTGCTGTCTGGTCACCTGAGTTCTGGCAGGCTGCTGCACCTCTATGGGTACAACAGAAATAATCCCGCCGCCCGGACCGGCAAAAAGACCAGGTCCCACCGCAAAATCCCAGCGGGGAAAGACAAAAAACAGCATGGCGTGGAGAATTAGTGAGATGAAAACATAAGCCCCAAAGGACCGGTCCAAGTCATCGCCGTTGTACACTGCCACACCACCTCCCCTCCTCCAGCTGCAGCAGTATTAATAATGATCAATGGGTTTACCAAGCTATCTGCCCCGCGGTTCAACTGCAAGACCAAAACGATATCCTCCCAGCTGCCGAACAACATCCATCACTTGTACTACATAGTCATAGCGAGCCTCTCGGTCGGCCTTAATGATCACAAAAAGGTCTGGCCGCTTGTCCAGGGCGCTTTTAACTTCTGACCTGAGGGTATTGGTGTTGACCTGACGCTCGCCCAAAAACATCCGCCCATCCTTGGCTATGGAGATAGTGATCTGGCTGCTGGCCTGTCTATCGTAACTAGCTGCCCTGGGCAGTTCCAAATTCAAACCTGCGGGATGGGTCTTGAAAGTAGTAGCGAGCATAAAAAATACCAAGACAGAGAAAATAATGTCAATTAGAGGCACGATTTGAACTGTTGGTTTCTTGTTGCGACCCATTCGACGGGCTATCATCAGACATCACCCCTGGACTCGAAGATGGCCAACAGCTCAGACGCTCGCTTGTTGATATCAACCACCAAACGGTCTATGAGTCCGGAAAGATAGGAATAGATCAACGTGCCGGGGATAGCAATAACCAGACCGGCTGCAGTAGTGATCAGGGCCTCTGCAATCCCTGCGCTCAACGCGAGGGTGTCGTCCAAGCCGCCTATCGCCGTGATTACCTGAAAACTATTGATAATACCAGTCACTGTGCCCAAGAGTCCGAGCAAGGGAGCAGCGGTGATGATTGCGTCTAGAAGCCCCAATCGGCGTTCCATCCTATAAACTTCTTCACTAGCCGCTTCCTCCAACCGCTCCCGGATAAACTGCTTATCCTTATCGTAATGGGCAATGCCCGCCGCCAGCACCGCTGCAACGGGGCCTCTCGTCTTCTTGGCTATCTGGATGGCCTCCAGGATTTTCCCCTGCTGAAGGGCCAGTTTAATATCATCCATCAAATCTTCGGTGTCAACTCGGCAGCGAAGCAGGTAGACCAGTCTTTCTAAAGAGACAGCTACCATCAGAACAGAACACAGCAGTAAAGGGATCATTACCGGGCCGCCTCGGATAATTAAGTCCAGCATTGTAATTACCTCCACTCCGTCCCACATTCATTGGGTAAGACTATTCGACAATCACGTACCATATCCTTCCTTGCTGTTATCTTGAGGGAAATCCTATGATAATTTCCTCTAAGGGCCTACGCACTTCCCTGATTTTCCCCCTTTGGCATTTTCGACAGGTTGAAAGATAACTCCTGCCGCCAGAACCCCATGCAGAACAAACAGGGACACGACACGAATAGGGAAATATCCCCAGGATAAGATACCAATGAGATGGTCTTGTGCGGGAGATGGGATCTATAATGGATAGGGAATTGGAAACGGTAAGGGATCGAGCGATGAACCAGCTTAAGAATGATCTGGCAAAGGAAATGGGTCTATGGCATTTGGTGCAAACCGAAGGTTGGGGGGCATTGACTGCCAAAGACTGCGGCCGCATAGGCGGCAAGATGGCGACGAAACTCAGTCCCAACATTCTGCGCAAGATTGCGCAGAAAGCGGAATGCAGGGTGAGTAAGGAGCGGGATCTTTAGCAAAAAAAGGCGGTGACTTTTCCGTCTACCGCCTTACGCCGCTTAACCTGCCAACTGCCGGGAATGGGGATAAAGCTTACGAAACTCCTCCTTCAAAATGCGCATCAGGTAAATCTCCCTGAAGTCCTGCGAGCCCCAGGTCCGAACCAGCTTGCCTTCTTTCTTGAAGCCGACCTTTTCGTAACATCGAATCGCAGCTTGATTGGCACTGGACACCCGCAGGTATATTCGGGACAGCTTCATTTCATCAAAGGCATAACTCAGCAGAGTGAGAACACTTTCCGCTCCGTAGCCTTTTCCCCTGTACTCGCTTTCGCCGATGCGAATACGCAGCTCAGCATCACCGCTGCGCCACGTAATATGGTCCAACTCAATGTCACCGATGGGAAGTCCATCCCGAGTGGTAATCACCAGCCGCCGGAGGCGGCGGTTGCTGCGCTGTTTTTGATACCACTCCTGGCAATCCATCAGTGTTTCGGGATAACCGTCATCCTCCATGTAATGCCCTACTTCTGGGTCCTTAGTCCACTTGACCAGCGCGGGGAAATCCGACGGCAGGATGGGCCGCAGGACGATCCGCTCCCCTTCGATTCTCATGGTTGCTGCCACCTCTCTGCCTGCAACATCTGCTGCGTTGTTAGTGCTGGGAAGGTTGTTTATATGGAACAACCGGCGAAAAACTGTTGGGTTAAGACTTCTACTTGAGAGGTGTCTAACCTTCAGGCAATAGCAGCCATCTGTACCACCGGCCTGCAGCGGGAACAGCTGCTATCTCATCAGTGATTCCCTCAGGAGCGCGGTAATACGTTTCTCCAACCTTGATACCTGCCCTTGGGAAATTCCCAGTATCTCCGCTACTTGACTTTGAGTCCGCTCCTGTATAAAACGCAGGACAACAATAGCCCGGTCTCTGGGGGACAGCCCCTCACATGCCTGTTTTAGGGCATAGTTTTCAAGCCAGGCTTCTGACTCCGGTTCCACCCCTAACCTGTCTTCTACATGGATGGCGCTTTCACTGTCTTCATGAACAATATCGTGGATGGACAGTATAGGGGCAACTGCCTCTAGGGCCTCTATCACTTCCTCCCGCTCCAAACCCAGTTCGTCTCCGATCTCCTTTGGGGTCGGCGCTCGTCCCAAACGCTGTTCCAAACTATCCCGCACTCTGATAACCGCCGCCGCCTTCTCCCGGAGAGTCCGCCCCAGCTTGATAGCTCCTTCTTCCCGAAGAAAACGGCGAATTTCACCCATGATCACCGGCACTGCATAGGTGGAGAACTGGACATTGAAAGAAAGGTCGAAATTGTCAATGGCTTTGACCAGTCCGATACAGGCTACCTGAAAGAGGTCATCAAATTCCGCTCTGCCGCTGAAGCGCTGGGCGATGGACAAGGCGAGGCGCAGGTTGGCCTCGATCAGCTGTTCCCTCGCCGCAGCGCAGCCTGCCTGAGCGGCGACCAAAAGGCTCTGGAATTCTTCGGGGGTCAAATTCGAAGCTGGAGGCAGTTGGATTTTGCCCGCAGGCTCTACCATGGTGCTCTCCCCCTACGAATGCACTCGGGTCTGAGAAGGCGACTTGGCCATAAATACACAGGTTCCCTTACCTGGTTCCGAATCGATCACCAGTTCGTCCATATACTCCCGCACAAATACTAGACCCAGTCCCATCCGCTCTTCCGGTTCTGTTGTAAACGCCGGTTCCAGAGCCTGCTGGACGTTGGATATGCCGCGCCCCTCGTCCTTCACAGTGACTTCCAGTCGGTTGCCAGTC
The DNA here is from genome assembly GCA_012839845.1 of Bacillota bacterium. GTDB lineage: Bacteria > Bacillota > Limnochordia > DTU087 > DTU087 > DTU087. The sequence continues at coordinate 8,555 of DUMM01000118.1, forward strand.
AGCCGGCAGATGACGGTGATCTCGCCCTCGGTACCTTTGTAGCCGTGAATCACTGCATTGGATACCGCTTCCGATACCGCAATCTTGATCTCATCCAATTCATCGAGGGTAAATTCCAGCTGTGATGCAAATAGAGCGACAGCTGTTCGGGCAAAACCGATGTTAGCGGCTTTACTGGGAAACCGCATTTCGACCATGTTTTCGATAGTTTCCATCATCGCTTACCCCCAATCTGAGCCAGCGCCTGTTCTTCAGTATCAGCGAACTGCATGATCCGCTCCATGCCGGCCATTGTCAGCACCCTTCTCACCGGTTCCAGCGCTCTAAGGGCTATTACCTTTCCTGAGCGGGCTTGAATCTCCTTGTACCGTCCCAGCAGGACTGCAAGTCCGGAGCTATCAATGAAGCCGACTTTCTCCAAGTCCCAAATCAAGTGATTGACCTTGGCATTTGCTGCCAAGGCCGCGTCCACTCTCTCCTTAACCTCGGCTGCTGTAGCTAAATCCAACTCACCGTCTAGAGATACAATCAGCGCGTTTCTCTTTCTCCTGATCGCTATATCCACCCTGTGCCCCTCCATACCTTACTCCAGCTAACTAACCTAGAAATTGGCTGTTGATAGATTGTATTTTCACACACATCTGATAAATTCCTGCTTGACAGTTGACATCTGCTTTGGGCATGAAAAGAAAAAGGAGCCCCAAAGCTCCTTGAACACTAAAGCTTCTCGATGGATTTGCCGTCATGCAGGCAGTATCACTGGCAGTACCGCGGATTCAACCTGCGGGTAGGTGGACTCACATGTGGGCTAACGGGCCAGGTGTGGTGAATCTCTGGCTTACAGACCAGGAACGATACTTTGCAGCAGCCGTTTGGACATTCTCAGGAGCATCTGAAAGACGTTTGCTCGTTCGACATCAAAGTCAGCTGCCACATCTACTCTGGCTATCTCCTTGCCGTTGCGCTTGACTACCAGCTCACCGAGGACTTCGCCTTTGTGCAGCGGCGCGGCCAGCTCTTTCTTCCAATCTATTTCCCGGGTCAGCTCTCCGACGCTGCCGCGGGGCAGGCCGATGGTAAGATCTTCCACAGTGCTGACGGAGACCTTTTCCACTTTGCCCCATGAGACCACTGCCTCGCCCAGGGGTTCTCCTGCCCGGGCGATAGTCACCGGTTCGTAGGTGCGGAAACCGTAATCCAGCAAGGTTACAGTATCCTTTGTGCGGGCTTCCTTGGTGGGCGCTCCTAAGACTACTGAGATCAGGCGCATGCCGTCTCGTTCTGCCGTGGCTGCCAGGCAGTAACCGGCCTCGGATGTCATACCGGTCTTGATGCCGTCCAAGCCCGGGTATCCGTAGCGTCTGCCGGATTCCAGGACCCGGTCCAGCAGCTCATTGAGGGTATACAGGTGCGGCTTTCGCGTGGTGTCGGGTCGCATGGTGTATTCAGGAGTGGACACCATCTCCAACAAATGGGGGACCCGAACAGCGTGGCGGCATAAGACCGCCAGATCATAGGCAGAGGAGTGATGCTCCGCATCCATGCCTAGGGTTCGGGGAGGAAGACCGCTGGCATTGCTGAAAACCGTGTTTCTCATTCCCAATTCTTGAGCTTTGCGATTCATCTCCGCAGCGAAACTCGCTTCAGAACCTGCCAAGTATTCGGCTACGGCAACAGCGGCATCATTTGCCGACCCGACAGCGATGGCATAGAGCATATCTTTCATAGTCATCTGCTCGCCGACTTCCAGCCAGATCTGAGAACCCCCCATACCGGCAGCGTACTCGCTGGTGGTGACTAAATCTTCAAAGGACGCTTTACCGGCTTCAATCGCCTCTAGTGCCAGCACCAAGGTCATTATCTTGGTTATACTAGCCATGGGAAGGGGAAGATGCATGTCCTTTTCGTAAATCACTTCACCTGTCCTGGCCTCCATCAGGACTGCGGCTTTTGCTGATATGTTGAGCTGTTGGGCCTGGGCTGGCGCAGCACCAATGATAGGAAGGCAGAGTGCAACAATCAATATGATAGCAGCAGCTCTTTTCTGGATCAGCAGCAAGTGAATCCCTCCTCTGCCGTATGTCTTCTCCATCACTTCCTCCGCTGCTACATTTCTAAGCTATGTCTTGCCCGCTGCGGTTATGCCAGGAGTTACCTGGAAACACGAGCTAAGACTAGAGGAAGAGGTTGCGCGGGGCTCTCCCCTATCTGAATTGCCTCCTTCAGTTTAGCAGCAGCATTCTCAACGGCGTCCTGACTAGGCCCATACACCCTGGCCGTTAGCTGTCCTACTTCTACCTTGTCACCTACCTTGACAAAAACCTCCAGCCCCGCACTTAGGTCGATGTCGTCTTCTATCCGCTGCCGCCCAGCCCCCAGCTCCATGGCGATCAGACCAATAGTCTTGGTTGCGATGTGCGTTACATAACCGGACCTAGTGGCATGAACTTCCAAACACACCGGTGCCTGAGGCAGAAGTTCCGGCTTCTCGATGACCCTTGCATCACCTCCCTGCGCCGCAATCATTCTGCGGAATTTCTCTATCGGAAGGTTCTGCTCCATGACTTCCAGCAGCAGCCGCCGGCCTTCTTCAGGAGTTCTTACCTTGTCTGCTTGAATTAGCATCTCAGCGCCTAGAGCTAAACAGAGCTCGGTTAAATCTTCAGGGCCCTTCCCCTGCAAGGTTGCGATAGCTTCCCGGACCTCCAGGGCATTCCCGACAGCATGGCCCAAAGGCTGATCCATGTTGGTGACCAAAGCAGTAGTCCGCCGGCCGGTCTTAACCCCGATATCTACCATGGTCTCGGCCAACAGTCTCGCCTTATCCAGGTCCTCCATGAACGCACCGCTGCCCGTTTTTACATCAAGGACAATGCGGCTTGCGCCGGCGGCTATCTTTTTACTCATGATGGAGCTGGCGATCAAAGGGATGGAGTCCACAGTGGCAGTGACATCGCGGAGGGCGTAGAGTTTCTTGTCAGCCGGTACCAGATTGCCGGTCTGTCCCACGACCGCCAGTCCCGCCTCTTCAACTGCTTGTACAAATTCAGCCCTGTTCAGGTCAACTCGAAATCCAGGGATGGAACTCAGCTTATCTATCGTGCCGCCCGTATGTCCGAGCCCTCGGCCGGACATTTTTGCTATTTTCACACCCGCTGCAGCGACCCAAGGAAGCAGAACTAGGGTGGTTTTGTCCCCTACTCCCCCGGTTGAGTGCTTATCAACCAGTTCATCTCCCAGCTCCGGCCAGGATAGCACCTCCCCGGAATTGACCATAGCCATGGTAAGTTCAGCAGTGGCCTCCGGACTTAAGCCGCGGAAGTAAACGGCCATACACCATGCCGCCATTTGATAATCTGGTATGCGGCCCGCTGTGTATCCATCAATCAAGAAGCGGATTTCCTCCCGGGAAAGCTCAAGGCCGTCCCTGGTCTTGGTGATGATATCATACACCCTCACGGTACTCACCCTTTCCCTCTAGCCCCAGTTTAGGGGCTATAAGCGGCCAAAAACTGGTACCCGGCCCTTCCCAGGAGAGGCCGAAAAACTCAGCGATGGATGCCGCTACATCGGCAAACGTTTGACGAACCCCTACGGGAATGCAGCTGGTTAAGCGGGTACTGGTAACCAGCAGAGGTACATATTCTCGTGAGTGATCTGTACTTGCGGTTGTCGGATCGCAGCCGTGATCGGCGGTGACTATTAGGACATCTCCAGGTGCCAGCTTCTCCAGAATAGGCCCTAGTTTGGCGTCCAATTCCTCCAGACCCTTTGCGTATCCCTGCACGTCATTTCTGTGTCCCCAAAGGGTGTCAAAATCCACGAAGTTGGCGAAGATAAGCCCCTCTTCCTGCAGCTCATCCATGGCATCCAGCACTGCCTGCTGCACCTCGCTGTTGCCGTGGGCCGAGAATGCCTTGGTTATTCCCCGACCAGCGAAAATATCAGAAATCTTGCCGATGCCGTAGACAGCAAAACCTGTTTCCGCCAGGCGGTCCAGCACCGTGGGTTTCACCGGCGGCAGGCTGAAATCCCGACGCCGGTCAGTCCTCTGAAAGGCACCGGGTTTCCCGATGAAAGGTCTAGCGATGACCCGTCCTACACCGTGTTCTCCCTGCAGCAGGCTCCTGGCTGTTTCACAGAGCTCATACAGCTTGTCCACGCTGATGATATCTTCGTGAGCTGCGATTTGAAACACACTGTCTGCTGAAGTGTATACTATGGGGAAACCGGTCTCCATATGTTTTTTTCCCAGTTCTTTGATGATCTCAGTACCCGACGCCGGCTTGTTCCCCAAAACTTTCGTGCCGATCCTCTCCTCAAAGGCCCTGATCACCTCAGCGGGAAATCCGTCGGGATAAACCGGGAAAGGCCTGTCCAGAATAACTCCCATCAGCTCCCAATGGCCGGTTGTTGTGTCCTTGCCGGGGGATCGCTCTGCCATTTTACCCCATGCTGCCCTGCAGTGTTTGTTGGGCTGCACCCCCTTAATGGGTACGATGTTGCCCAGTCCGAGTCTTTCCAAATTAGGCAGACGCAGCCCACCCACTGCCGCAGCTACATTGGGTAAAGTAGCACTTCCTACATCCCCGTAAGCTGCTGCATCAGGCAGCTCACCAACCCCTACACTGTCCAAGACTAAGACTATAATCCTGCGCTTGTCCATCCTGAACACCTCCTGATCCCGCAGAAAACGCGGGTTTGGTGTCCTCCTCTCTACGTGTGCCGACAGCTCATCGCTCCATCGATGCTTTACAGTCTATTATGGCTCTAGAATCAGAACCCCTGCAGAGAACTGGACATACCGCTTGTTGCTGCACTACATGACTCTTGTAACACTTCTAGGCTGCGTGCCGCTTACCTGCTGATGAAACTGACGGGTTTTGCAGGACTCATCAAAAAGAAAAAAGCCGCAAGTGCTATCTGCGGCCTATTCGGCAGTCTGCAGCTTGAAGGAAGGAATTCCTCCAGCAGTAAGGGTGGTTCGGTTTGTCTCTTCTCAACCTTAGGCCAACCGCTAACTAACCAAAGAGCCAGGAGGATAACCACTAAGATGATCAGCGGTTTAGCAACTGCCCGTATGCGCCTGCCCAATCCCCGCAAGGAGATTACCAAAATCACCGCTTATCCCCCATTTCATCCCGAATGTCTTGGCAAGCTGATGCTAAAGCTGCTGAGAGCAGTCTACTAGAGGTAACGGGATGCAGTCTCGATCAATGTCGGCGTGACGAAAGCCTCCACAAGGGTTGATGCGCCCATTAGACCACACGCTCCAACTGTCAGCAGTGCGGTGCGGAAAAACTGCTGGTACATATTGATGTCCCGACGTCCCATCAGGGTGCGGAGAGCGGCCCATGAAAAACTCAAAGACGCGCCGCCGGCCAGGATTATGGCGGGAACGGCCAGGAGGTTATGGGGAACTACTGACACAACTGCTAGAGCAATACCTTTGAAGACCATTTCTTCTACCATGAAACCCACAGTGAATCCCAAGACAAAGCCCCGCAAGAAGAGCAGTACAAGAACAAAGGGGGCTCCCAATACCGACAACCCCAAGAGCCATACAAGTCCTACAGTTTTGGCGATGTTCTGGACGAAGGTTTGACGCACGGCCGCGGGTGAACCGGCAGCTTCAACCTGGGGTATGGTTTCGAGGAAGGTCTGGATATAGCCTGTGAGGTCGCTTCGCTGCTGTGTATCTAGAGCCTTGACGGCAAAAGCCCCGCTGATGGTGCCCATCACAAAAACCACAAGAGCAAACATATACACTGCAGGACGGCGGTGAAGATAGTGTTGAAAGGCTCCCGATACATGTCTGGCCATGAAGTTCTCTCCCCCTTGCCCCGACTGCGGTCCCGTTCTTGTCACAGCATCATTATGCGTTTCTGAAACGGTTTATGCTATGGTCTATGGTTGGGACTTACAGGAGATGGGAAACATCATTGACGCTGACTACTTCAAGATCTCGGACATCAGTACCCTGTACAAGACTGATGCCGCCGTTGTCCAGAAAATACCGGGGCTGACTGTGGCCTTCGATCCATGCCAATAATGCCCGCAAGAGCCCTCCGTGGGATACCACGATTCCCGTATCCCCAGGGTATTCGGTCAGTATCCGCTTAACGGCCTTGACACTTCTTTCTTGGAGCTCCGTCAATGCTTCGCCACCGCCGGGGGCTGTCGATACTGGGTCTTTGTGCACCTGCTGCCACTCTTCAGGATACAGATTCTGGATTTCAGTCCTGGTCAAACCCTCCCAGCGGCCGTAATTCCGCTCTCTCCACAGAGGACAGCTGATAACCGAAAGCCCCAATCTCTGTCCGATGACTGCCGCAGTATCTAGGGCCCGGCTGAGATCGCTGCTGATCAAGAAACTGGCTCCTACCCCGGCGAGACGTTCCGCCGCCCGCTGGGCTTGTTCCCGACCCTTTTCGGTCAGGGGTATGTCTGTCTGTCCTTGGTAGCGTTTATCTTGGTTCCAAGCAGTCTCGCCGTGCCTAACCAGATAAATGCGCGTCATGTGCTGACTCTCCTTTACCGTTCCTGGTGTTTGACCCGACCGTAGCGGCCTCCGCCTCCTGCGGCCACGGCTAGGCGGCCTTCTCTGGCAGCAGCAATATTCTCTGCTATCTTAGGACCTACCACCTCTGCCAGGTCTTCAACGGACGCTTCATGGAGGATGGACATTTCCGTGCCGAAGGTTCCCAGCAGTCTTGTCAGGGTCTTCTTGCCGACACCGGGAATAAACTCCAGGGGTACCTGGTGGATGTAAGGAGGACGTCTGTCAGGATGGACAGGTTCTTGTTCATCGGCGATGGCGGTGATGCGGTCCAGTACGCCGACTACCACCTTGTTGCTGCCGCACTTCGGACATTGACCCACAGGCGGCGGGCCCTCCACCACTGCCTCACATTGGAGGCAAAAAGTGCGGTGGTACTTTCCCAAACGGGGATCCAGTCCATAGTTGGCCAGAATGCGGTTTTCCGGATCGCCGGCCAATGACCTGCAAAGATGAGCAAAGTCAGGCTTTGCCAGCTCCAGCTTATTGTATTCCCGAGCAATTTTGGGAAGGGAATGGGCATCGGAATTGCTCAGGAACTGTACGCTGGCAAGCTCGTGGAGCATATCCGCAAGGTACGTATCAGCACTTAGACCAAGCTCCAAAGCGGAAAATTCAAGACCGAGTTCGGCAATACGGTTTACGCAACTTCCGTAAACGCTCTTGAAGGGGGTAAAGGCGTGGGCAGGCAGGAAGATCCCCCCAAGCTCGTTTATCACAAAATCATGGACTTGGTGGGTCTCTAGATCTGCCCGTTGGCAGCTGAGGGATATGTTGGTGACTGCTCGAGACAGGAACCTGCTCAACTCCTCCATGGCTTCAAAGGTCGGGGTAAAGGCCAAGAAGTGGGCATTTCCCCCTCGAGGTCCCGGGAGTTCAATCTCTGCTCCCAGCAGCAAGGTTACCTTTCCTCGGTAATCCAAACCTCCCCCTGGAAGGGCTGTCAGTTCGCCCTGTTCCAACAGGAGCCGCAGGTCATCCAATACAGGCGGGGAAGCACAGTCGACTATGCCGGCCATCTGTATTCCTTTGCGTTCTACGCACTCCTTGAGGATTCTGTCTACCGTCAAGTCAGACGATGCGGTGATTTTGACAGGGGCTCCGCATCCTGCCCGGCCAATGTGGATGTGTAGGTCAGCAAAAAGGATCAACAGTAATACCCCCTGATTTCCAACAGGGCTGCAGCGTGAGTCCCCTGTTCCTTTCTATATTACACCTCCTGCAAAATACCAAAAAGGCGCCGCCCCTGTCAAGGCGGGGTTCACGGTGAACCCCACAGCAGGGGGACGCCACTTCCCGAGAGTGCTCTTTCAGTTGTTCCTTTCTTCTTGTGTTCTAGCTGCCGTTTAACCAGCTAGCCGCCAGCCACCCTGCTGCACCCCCAGCGCGAAAAAAGGCTGGATCCTCTGACGGACCCCTTCCCATGGACGTGACTTTTACTTTGTATTGCTGCAATAGCTCCAAGGTCCGGTCTCCCTCTACCCAGTGGATGCGGTGGCGCTGGTTGAGGCCCAGCTCTAGAACTTGCTGCCGCAGCTTTTCACCCTCGCGGCCGTTAAGCTGCGGCAAAGGCAGGTCGCAGACAGTATGGCACAGCCGCATCAAGGCGGTGATGGTATGGTGACTCAGACCCTGGTGGCGCGTTCTCTTGTCTGCAAAACTGACCCTGGGCACCGCTATTGCCCTTCCCCCCAAAGCGTTAACTGCATCCAGGATCGGTGCTGTTTCCAGAGCCGTTGTGCCAAAGGTTGTTCCCGTGCCGACAACACCAGGTCCCATAGCAACAAGGCACGCATCGGCTTTGGCCACGTGTCTTGCCGCCAGCAGGCCGGAGTAGATGCTCACAGCCTCCAGGTCGCCTCCGAAGGCGTGCCCAACTGTTATGGTAGCGACAATGAACCCCTGGTCTTTCAGGGAAGCTGCCAATTTGCTGAAAGCTAGGGGCAAAGCAGCCCCGTCAGTCATAATGTATGCCAATCGGAAAGGTCGATGACTAAAGTGATGAAAGACTACTGCAGCAGGAGCGATGAGGCTGTGCAGGCTTGCCACGATGACCGGCATGCCCCCCAAGGAGTCTGCCTCGCGAAGAATCCCATGGTGCGGGCTGTTTTCCTCTTCCACCGCCAAGACGGCAAATTGCAGGGGAGTGTAGCGGAGTTTCATGATGTGGCCGGCAAGCGCAGACCCACTTGGCTTTTCAGATTCCGTATCAAGACCCTTGGGCACACACGCGATGACAAAATGCACTCCCCCAGTCCCCAACTCCAAGTCCACGGCGGTGGTGTTTAGTTCCACTTGGTCTTCCGGAACCACGTCCCCCTGCAGCTGCCGGTAATTGATGGCGGGGACCAGCTTCCCTCTTACCTCCACTTCCAGTTCCTGAATAACTTGCGTTGTCTTGTTGATCCGGCGCACTATACCCCATATGCGGTTAAGTGTGGCCATCCCCTCGAACCCACCTCCGCAGTCAAAGAGCACACTTTGCATTAGCATTGCCGGAAACAGTGTAGGACAATACTTGAGAAAAGGAACTGACTCAAACGACCGAGTGCCCAGATGGTCAGCGCCTGAGTTTCAGCAAAATGCCCGGGAAAAGTAAAAAGTCCGCCGGGTGGGGATTACCCCGCGGAATCTTACACTGGTTTGCCTTGGAAGTACTCTCAAGAAGCCTGCTGATGTAGATTCTGCATATCCATAGCGGCGGATATGCAGATTCCTTCCCTGCGCTGCCGGCAGCCAACCGCTTAGGACCTCGGCCGTTTCCCCCTGCCGTTGCGGCTTTTCTTGTTCTGGCTGACCTCCAATACTTCAGGGCGAGCCAGATTGATTCTTCCCATGTGGTCGATCTCAACCACCTTTACAGGTATGGTGTCGCCCACCTGAACCACGTCTTCCACCTTGTTTACCCGGCTTGCTGCCAGTTTGGAAATATGCAGCAGACCTTCCTTGCCGGGAAGCAGCTCCACAAAGGCGCCAAAGTCCGCAATGCGCTTTACTGTTCCCATGTAGGTTTCGCCCACTTGGACATCCTTCACCAACAGTTCGATCATCTTCTGAGCCCGGTACCCCGCTTCTTGGTTGGTGGAAGCCACATAGACCCTGCCGTCATCTTCGATATCGATGGTCACACCGGTCTCATCGATGATTTTCCTGATGGTCTTACCTCCTGGCCCGATGACATCCCTGATCTTGTCCACCGGGATCTCCATGGTTAGAATCCTGGGGGCATAAGGCGACAGCTGCGGCCGCGGCCGATCGATGACCTCCAGCATCTTGCTGAGGATATACAGCCGTCCTTCTCTCGCTTGAGCTAGTGCCTGCTGCAGCACGTCCCAAATGACCCCTTGGATCTTGATGTCCATCTGCAGAGCCGTGATACCCCGTTCCGTCCCCGCAACTTTGAAGTCCATGTCCCCCAAGGCGTCCTCCATACCCTGGATGTCGGAAAGGATGGAGAAGTTGTCGCCGTCCTTGACCAAACCCATGGCAATTCCTGCTACTGGCCTGGTGATGGGGACACCGGCATCCATCAGCGCCAGGGTACTGCCGCAGACGCTGGCCATGGAGGACGAACCGTTGGACTCCAAAACCTCTGACACCAACCGGATAGTATAAGGAAATTCATCTTCCCCGGGGATCATCGGCAGCAAAGCCCGTTCCGCCAAGGCGCCGTGACCGATTTCCCGACGGCCGGGACCTCTTATGGGGCGGACTTCACCGACGCTGAAGGACGGGAAGTTGTAGTGGTGAATATAGCGCTTGCTCTCTTCGTAACCCAAGTCATCTAGGAGCTGTTCGTCTGACTTGACTCCCAGCGTGCAGGAGGTTAAGACCTGGGTCTGCCCTCGGGTAAAGACAGCTGAACCGTGAGCCCTGGGCAGTAAGCCGACTTCACAGGTTATCGGCCGAATCTCATCCAGAGCTCTCCCGTCGGGCCTGCGCTTCTCGTGGATGATCATATGCCGGACAAGTTCCTTAATCAAGGTTGAGATCACGTAGTCGAGGGACTGCTGTTTTTCAGCAAAGATTTCTTCCCCAAATTCCTGAACAAACTCTTCGTGGAGCGTCAGTCGGACATTATCCACATCCGCTTCCCGGCTCAGTTTGTCAGGATTGCGCAGGGCTTGGTCCAGCCGGGAGGTTCCCTTTTCCCGTACCCACTGTTCTACCTCTGGATCAATTTCCAAGGGCTGAAGCTCCTTCTTGGGCAGCCCAATCTGCTTAACAATTTCCTCCTGGAATTCTACCAAATTTACAATATGTTGGTGTCCAAACTTGATTGCCTCCAGAACAACGTCTTCCGGTACTTCGTGAGCTCCCGCCTCCACCATGTTCACGGCATCCTTGGTGCCGGCTACTACCAAGTGGAGGTCGCTTTTTTGCTGCTGTTCAAAGGTGGGATTGATAACAAACTGGCCGTCGACCCTGCCGACGACGACACCGCCCACTGGCCCGTTGAAGGGAATGTCGGAAATGGACAAGGCAGCGGACGCTCCTATGAGGGCGGTAATGTCAGGAGCATTATCTTGGTCTACTGAGAGAATTGTCGCCACGATCTGGACATCATTGCGCATGCCCTCGGGGAACAGCGGCCGCAAGGGGCGATCGATCATCCTTGCGGCAAGGATGGCGGCCTCGCCGGGCCGACCCTCGCGCCGTCCCCAACCCCCTGGCACCTTGCCGACAGCATACATTCGCTCTTCGTAGTCAACCAGTAGGGGGAAGAAGTCTATCCCCTCCCGGGGCTCCTTTGCCATGGTTGCTGTTACCAATACCACGGTGTCTCCGTAGCGCATAAGTACGCTGCCGTTGGCCTGCTTTGCCAGGGCGCCTGTTTCAATGGTTAGTGTTCTCCCTCCCAGTTCCAGGTGAAATTCATGTTTCATTCTTTCTTTGTACCTCCTTAGGGTTCAATGGCCACTCTCGCCCGGCATTAGCTTGTTCCTCCTGAGCAAGTAATACCGGCCGTTACGATAGTGTCTTCTAGATCTCTGTTGGGCATTCAGCCCAGAAGATTAAGAGTGGTCATGCGAAGAAGGAGCGGGGTTACCGCTCCTTCAATTACGATTACCCTCGTATACCGAGCTTGGTAACAAGGGCCCGATAGCGTTCGACGTCTCGTTCCCGCAGATAGTCGAGCAGCCCTTTTCTCTGACCGATCATTTTCAGCAAGCCCCGACGGGAATGGTAATCCTTCTTGTGTACCTTAAGATGCTCAGTCAAGTCGTTGATTCTCTTAGTAAGAATTGCTATTTGCACTTCCGGTGACCCAGTGTCGGATTCATGGAGCTTGAACTCATCGATGATCTGACGCTTGACGTCTTTATCCAGAGCCACTTTATTTCACCTCCCACACAGAAAATCCCCCAAGCCCAGAACGGCGTTGGAGGAACTCGCCGATCCGAGTCAAGGGTTCAATACCGTATTCACTATATCACAAAGCTCAAAGGCTGTAAATCTTTTCTGCCGGGAAAGAACTGCCGCTGCTTGGCGGACCTTTTGCGAAAAGACTGCGGACAGCGGCAACGTCTACAGCAATTTGCTTCCGCAGTTCATCACTGCTGGCGAATTTCCTAATCGGTCTGAGAAACCTGTGGAACGAAATCTCCAGGTGTTTGCCGTAGTAGTCTCCCTCATGGTCCAGAAGATGTACTTCCACGGTCTGACCTTCGCCGCGAAACGTCGGTTTGCTGCTGATGCTCAAGACGCCCACCGACTCTTGCTGGCCGGTTGGCTTCTCCCCATCTTCCACCGGCATCTCCCGCACAGTAACCGCGTAGACGCCATCCCTTGGTACCAGTCGGGTTTCTTCTATGCCTATGTTGGCCGTGGGAAACCCAAGTCTTCTCCCCCGGCCTTCACCCCGGATCACGGGCCCAGCTAAACGGTAAGGATGGCCCAAGAGCCTCGCCGCTGCCTCTACATCTCCTGCCTGAAGAAGACCCCGAATTCGGGTGCTGGAAACTTTCTCTCCGCCGACAAGCACAGGCGGTACTGTCACCACCGATTCTATCCCCCACCGGCGGCCTTCCTGACGGAGAAATGCGGTAGTGCCGCGGCCTTCATGCCCAAATGTAAAGTCCTCTCCGGCCGCTACTGCTGCAACGTTCAGTTTTCCTACCAAGACTTCTCTTATGAACTCTTCGGGAGATAATCTAGCCAGCCTCTCGTCGAAGACCAGTTCTGCTACCGCCTGGATCCCGAGTTCCCACATATACCGCCTCCGCTCAGCTGGCGTTGTCAAGAGGGGAGGGACTGCTTGAGGCTTTACGATGGAGAGAGGATGCCGGTCGAAGGTCACCAGGACCGAAGTCACCCGCAAAGAGGCGCCCAGTTCTACCACTTGGGCAGCAATGGCCTGGTGTCCCAAGTGCATTCCATCAAAAAAGCCCAATCCCGCTGCCGTCTTGGTGTCCAATATGCTGCTGGTGATTTTGCCGTCCTGCCAGTAAATACGCAAGCTCTGTTCACCCCTGGTTCTCGTCCACTGTTACCGCGACTCTGCAGGCAGCAGTCTTACCGGCCGCAGTATCCCTCCTGCTCCACCCCGGGAGGTGCGGCCGATACCTAGGAATCTGTCTTGGTTGTCGTATATCCGGATCAAGTCCCCTGTCAGCGAGGGGTCTCCTGCAACTCCCATCAGCTCAAAGTCAGTGGGCTCAAGCCACTTTTCCACATACTCTGCCGGTACCGAGCTGCCGTGACGCATGCGCTCAGCTCCTCTTTTGCTCAACACAGCTCCCGGGAGGTGTTCTACCCCCACATCCATGGGAATGAGGACGGATAAATTCGAAAGACTACTTGCTTCCGTTTTCAAGTCAAACTCGTCAGCTGCAGCTGCCAGTTCCTCCAAGGTAAGTGCGTCCTGCAGGGACCAGCGCCCAACCCTAGTACGGACCAGGAAAGACATATGGCTCGGAACTTGCAAATACTCCCCTAGGTCTTGACAAAGGGTACGGATATAGGTGCCTTTTGAACACACAACATCAAAGAGCAGAGTATCGCCATAATGCCACTCCCCCCGGCGCCAGCTGCCCACGGGTTCTAACTGGAAGATCTTCACCTTTCTGGGCTTTCTTTCTACCGTCTTTCCCTGACGAGCTAACGTATAGAGCCGCTGTCCTTCATGCTTCAATGCGGAAACCATGGGCGGAATCTGCTCTACTTCTCCCTGAAAAACAGTTAGGGCAGCCAGCAAATCTTCATCAGTAAAGGCGAACTCCCGCAGTTCTGCAACTGTCTCTCCGCCGGCATCTTGGGTGTCGGTGGATCTTCCAAACCAGACCTCTGCTCTGTACCCCTTGATACAGTCCTCCATGAACGGAATTAACCTAGTGGCATTTCCAATACAGATCACCAGAATGCCTGCTGCGCCGGGGTCTAGGGTGCCGGTATGACCAACTCGCCTTTCACCCAGCAACCGTCGTACTGCATCGACTACATCATGTGAGGTCATTCCCGGCGGTTTGAGAAGTACCAGAATTCCGTCCATTCCCGCCTTTACCTTCTTCACCTCCTGACACACCGGCACCTTCAGCCGCCAGCAGTTCCGCAGCCGCCTCCAGTACCATGGCTTTGGCCTCCGGCAGGGGTTTATCAATTGTACACCCCGCTGCATACATATGGCCTCCGCCGCCGAACAATCTGGCCAGCTTGCTCGCGTCGATGTTATTCCGGGAACGAAAACTGACCTTCGTTCTCGCCAGCTCCAACTCCCGAAACATGATTGCCAGCTTCACCGTCTTGATCATGCGGGGATACTTGATCAGATCTTCGGAGCGCTGACCGCTCCACTGCCTTTCACCCAGCATCATTCTGGTTACAGTAATCCAGCCCATCTCCCCGTTAGGACTGATTTCTAAGGTGTCCAGCACTTCCCGGATCAGGTTAACCTCTTCGAAAGGTTTGTTTTCATATAAATGCGCAGCTATCGCACCGGGATCTGCACCGTGTCTAGCCAGCTCGCCTGCGATGAACAGCACCCGGCTGCTGGTGTTGCTGTAACGAAATGTCCCCGTATCGCCAGACAAAGCGGCGTACAAGTTAGTAGCCATATCCCTTGTCAAGGATACGCCCATGTGTTCGGTGATCAATTCGTAGACAATCTCACCGGTGGCTGCAGCCTGGGAATCTATGTAGAAAGCCTCGCCGAATCCTCGATTTGTCCCATGATGATCGATATTGATCACCGGCACGCCGGACTTAAGGAAGGGAACGAGTCCGCCGCACCTATCAGGCTCGCAGTCCTCCACAATTACGGCATCTACCGGAGGATTGAAGCCCGCTTCGAAAACCCTGCAGAACTCAATTCCGGGAAGGAAGTCGAACCAATCCCCTAGCGGATCGGGAGACACGGCGATGACCTCCTTGCCTAGGGCCTGTAAAGCCAGCAGGAGAGCCAACCCAGACCCAACGCAGTCAGGGTCTGGGTCGACATGCCAGGTGATTAGGAATCTGCTGTAAGCTTTGATTGCCTGAGTTACTCGTTCGAGGGATCCTACCACTATAGATCTTCTCCCACAGTGGAAGCGGTGTCTTGGTCCTGTGAAGCAAAACTCTCCTCCCTCAGCTCCTTAAGCAGCTGAGAAATCCGTGCACCTCTTTCTATGGATTCATCCAGCCGGAAGAGGATCTCTGGGGTATGCCGCAAGCGTATCCGTTGGCCGATTTCTGAGTGAATATAGCCGGTCGCTCGCTCAAGCCCCTCCATTGCGGCCTTTTTTGCTTCTTCGTCTCCCAACACACTGACAAATATCTTAACATGGCGAAGATCCCGGGAAACTTCAGCATCAGTGACCGTGACAAATGAGACCCGAGGATCCTTCATTTTGCGAATAATATCGCTCGTCTCCTGCTTAATTGCTTCCCGGACTCTCTCTACCCGTTGCTGGGTGGCCATATTTCTCATCCCCTTCTTCCGCCAGTCTTGTCAGCGGCTAGAGTGTCCGCTTTACCTCTTTGACGACAAAGGCTTCGATCTCATCGCCTTCCTTGATATCGTTGAAGCGCTCTATCCCTATGCCGCACTCATAGCCTTGGACGACTTCCCTAACGTCGTCCTTAAACCGCTTGAGGGAGGAAATCTTGCCTTCGTGGATCACTACATTGTTCCGCAGCAGGCGCACTTGTGCATTGCGGACGATCCTGCCGCTGTCCACATAGCACCCGGCGACAACCCCTACATTGGGGACCTTAAACGTTGCCCTCACTGTTGCCCTGCCCAGAACCTCTTCTACGTACTCAGGTTCTAGGAGTCCCTCCATAGCTGCCTTGATATCGTCTATCGCGTCATATATAACCCGATAAGTTCGAATATCGATCCTTTCCCGTTCCGCTATCCGACTGGCAATAGCATCGGGACGAACGTTAAAGCCGATAATCACCGCGTTAGACGCAGCTGCCAGGAGGACGTCGCTTTCTGTGATACCTCCAACTCCTTCATGAATTACCTTTACCTGCACTTCATCAGTGGACAACCGCAGCAAAGCCTGGCGGACAGCTTCCACTGAACCCTGCACATCAGCCTTAATGATCAAGTTGAAATCCTTAACTTCCCCTTGCTTGATGCGTTCAAAGAGACCATCGAGGGTGATGGGTGCAGTTCTGCTCAGCTCGGCTGCTCGTTTCTCCTCTTGCTTCTTGGCTGCAATCTCCCTTGCCAGCCTTTCATCCTCGAGAGCCACCAATTCGTCTCCAGCCTCCGGGACGTCGTCAAGGCCTATTACCTCCACTGGGGTTGACGGACCTGCTTCCTTTAAGCGTCTGCCGGAAGCATCGCTCATAGCCCGCACCTTGCCTGCTACGGCCCCGGCTACTACAGCATCACCGACTCGCAGGGTACCATTCCGGATCAAAACCGTAGCCACCGGACCGCGGCCTTTATCCAGCTTTGCCTCGATGATGGTGCCCCTAGCCATTCTGTCAGGATTGGCCTTCAGCTCCTGCAAATCTGCCACCAGGAGGATCATCTCTAAAAGCTCATCAATACCTTCCTTGCGGAGTGCGGAAATATTGACACAGACGGTGTCTCCTCCCCACTCCTCCGGGACTAAGCCCAATTCAGCCAAACCCTGCTTTACCCGATCTGGATTTGCGTCGGGACGATCTATCTTGTTGATGGCAACAATGATAGGCACATTAGCTGCCTTGGCATGGTTGATGGCTTCACGGGTTTGGGGCATGACTCCGTCGTCGGCGGCCACAACCAAGACTGCAATATCGGTAACCTGTGCACCCCGGGAACGCATGGCGGTGAAGGCTTCATGACCGGGAGTATCTATAAAAGTGATCTTTCTCCCCTGCAGCTCAACCTGATACGCACCGATATGCTGGGTAATTCCTCCAGCCTCCTGTTGAGCCACATGGCTTTCTCTGATGGCGTCAAGTAGTGTCGTCTTGCCGTGATCCACATGTCCCATAATGGTGACAATAGGCGGGCGGGGCTGAAGCTTTTCCGGCGGGTCTGCTACATCCGCCAGAGGATCCACCTTCTCGATCTCCGGCAGTACCACCTTGAAGCCGAGATTCTCTGCCACAGTGGCAGCAGCTTCCCAGCTGATGCTCTGAGGAACGGTGGCCATTACACCGATATCCATCAGCTTTCTAATGATGGTGGCAGCGGGAATGCTCAGCCGACTCGCCAATTCTTTCACAGTGATGCTTTCGGGGATCTCAATTTCCTTAGGCCTCTGCGGAACAGGCTTCGGACTTGGCGCAGAAGGCTGGCGTTTCATGCTCTTGCGGCCTTTGCGCCGCTGCCGCTTGCTGGTGGGAACATCCTCTTCGTCATCGTATTCCAGCATTGGGGCCTTAGCTGCGGCCTTTACACTGCGTTTCAACGGCTTCGGCCTTCGCTCCTCCACCTCTTCATCCTCACTAATTCCCTGCACCTTGTCGTGCACCGTCTCCTGCTTCTTTAGTTTCTTCTGCGGCTGCTGTTCCTTCGGCTCAGCCACCTTCTGCTTTTTTTGCTTCTTATCCTTGGCCTGAGCGAAATGCTCTCTAACCAAGTCCGCCACATCATCATCTAGAGTGCTCATGTGATTCTTGACATCTGCCCCCAGGTTCTGCAGAATCTCAATCAGCTGCTTGCTCTTTATTTCCAGTTCCTTGGCCAGTTCATAAACTCGGACTTTTCCCATTAACCATCACCCCTAACTTGGTCCGCTATTTGCTCCGGTCTTACATGGTTTCCCCCTGCCTCCATCTTACTGGTGTTCACAGCTTTTATTATCGCCTGGGCTAACCCAGCGTCTTTGACGCAGAGAACGGCCCGGGCAGGTTTGCCGACAGCTTTTCCCAATTGTTCCTTGGTCCCCAAGAAGATGACAGAAACTCCCCTAGCTGCCTTCTCGAATGTCTCCTTTGTTGCAGGACTGGCATCCTCGGCCAGGATTACCAACTTAACCTGTTTTCACTGCAAGGCCCCCAGACAGCTGTTGTACCCAGAAACCAGATTACCGCTTGCTTGGGCAAAACCCAGCAAACTGAGCGCTTTCATATGACCCGCTCCAGTTCCTCTCGGAGTCTCTCAATAGTCTCCGGGGTGATGGCCACTTCCAGGGCTCTTTCCAGCTGCTTCTTTTTCAATGCCTGCTCCATGCAGGCCGCATCGGGACACATGTAAGCACCTCTGCCAGACTGCTTTCCGGTGGGGTCAAGCACGATCTCTCCTTGAGGCGTTCTAACTACCCGGATGAGTTCTCGCTTAGGGCGCACAGTGCGGCAGCCGATACATGTCCTTTGTGGAACCTTGCGCTGTTTGGCCACTGTGCCATCACTCCTTCACAGCCCTACTGCCTGAACCTCACTACTCATCGAACTCCCACTGCAGCTTCGCCAAGTCTTTCAGGTCTTTGAGTGTCTTCTTACCTCTATCCTGCTTCTTGCCTTTTTCTTTTTCATTCGGCAGCTTGACCTTTCCCAGGTCCAAGCGTCCCGCGAGGGTAAAGCCGCCCTCATCATCGTCAGGTCCAACCACATACTCAGAAATCTCCGATTCATCCTGCTGCTGATCTGCGGAAAACAGGGTGGGCAGCGGTTCTTCTTCCAGCTCTTCCTCCAACAGGGATTCCAAATCCTGTTTGCGGGTCTTTCGGCTCTTACCCTTCCCAAGGCCTGCCGCCGGTTTGACGGTTCGCTTTCTCCAGAGGCTTTCCTCATCCACCTCATCATCGACGATTTCAGGTTCTTCCTCCAACTCATCTATCTCTTCATCCATGACTGCAGGTTCCGGAAGACCTAAATCGTCATCATACAGCTCATCCTCTTCCTCCAGCTCCTCCAGCGGCGGCTCTTCGTCATGGGTTATTTCATCAGGCTCTTCCGCCTCAGATTCTTCTTCAAGCTTCCTATCTCCACCAGCTGCGGCTAGTCTATCACTATTGCTGATGATCTCCACTGGTTCCGGTTCACGATGGCCAGCCGTGTCTTCTGCTGTGAGTTCCTCTGCTTCGGCAGTAAATTCTTCGCTGGGACCTTCCTCTAGCTCCCCATCCTTCGGCACTGCCCGTTCGAAGGCTTCTTTAGCCAAGATCTGAGCCATCTGCTCCTGGCTCTTGATATCGATCCTCCACCCGGTGAGTCGTGCCGCCAATCGAGCATTCTGTCCCTCTTTGCCGATAGCCAGGGACAGATGATTGTCCGGCACCACAGCCCGCGCGGTCTTGCTCGCCTCGTCTAAGTAGGTCTTGATCACACGGGCTGGACTAAGGGCGTTGGCGACAAATTCTTCCTCTGCAGGTGCCCAGGGTATAATGTCGATCTTCTCTCCCAGCAGCTCTGAGACCACTGCTTGGACCCGCATTCCCCTAGGGCCTACACACGCGCCCACTGGGTCAACATTGGGGTCCCGAGAATACACCGCCACCTTAGTGCGGGAACCGGCTTCCCTGGCTATTGCCTTAATCTCCACAGTCCCATCGTAAATCTCCGGGACCTCCATCTCGAACAAGCGCAGAACCAAACCAGGGTGGGTACGGGAAACCGCTATATATGGTCCTTTGCCGGTTTGTCGGACTTCACTGATGTAGACTTTAATTCTGCTTCCCTGGGAGAGGGATTCGCCCGGCATCTGATCCGGTGGAGCCAAGACCGCCTCTGCTTTGCCTAGATCGATAATTACGTTGCGGTTTTCCCTGCGCTGAACAATACCGGTGACCACATCTCCCTCCCGGTTCTTGAATTCATCATAGATGAGCGCCCTCTCGGCTTCACGAATTCTTTGAATCACTACCTGTTTGGCAGTCTGGGCGGCAATGCGGCCGAAATCCTCGGGGGTCACCTCTACATCGATGACATCATCCAGTTCGTAGTTGGGATCTATGGCTTGAGCATCCTGCACGCTGATCTGTGTGGATTCATCGGTTACTTCGTCAACCACAGTCTTGCGGGCATAGACCTTAATCTCCCCCGTGTTCTCGTTAATCTCTACCCTCACGTTCTGCGCTGTCCCGTAATTGCGCTTGTAAGCTGTGGTTATTGCAGCCTGTATGGCTTCCAGTATGATTTCTTTAGTAATTCCCCGCTCTTTTTCCAACTCATTAAGAGCGCTCATCACTTCGAAATTCATTTAAGTGCCCTCCTGTTTCCGCCTAAAACTCGATAGCCAGGTTGGCCTTTGCCACCTGGTCCCGAGGAATCCTAGTAATTTCGCCCCCCGACTCAACCACCACAGCGCCATCCTCCAGCCCCAGCAGCCTTCCTTCCCACACCTTCTTGCCTTGGTAAGGGGCATAGGTCCTGATATGTACCAGCCGTCCTGCAAACCTGGTAAAGTGCTCATCACGGGTTAGCGGCCTTTCTAGACCAGGCGAAGACACCTCCAGGGAATAGCTGCCTGGGATGGGATCTACCTCATCCAGCTTGGAGCTCAGCTGACGGCTCACCCTTTCGCAATCATCCAGGTTAACCCCACCCTCCTTGTCGATAAACACCCGCAAGATCCAGTCAGGACCTTCTTTGACGTACTCGACATCCACCAATTCCAACTTTGGATAATCCTCCAAGATCTCCTCTGTCAGCTGAACAGTGATCCGCTCTATTTCCTGTCGAGACATTTTCCAGCCTCCATTTCCTTATTTAGCACACCACCCGGCCAATATATGTAAAAAGACGCTCATTAAGGGTCAATGTGAAACGGGGAAGCATATCTGTGAGTACAGGCCGCAGGTTTCCCCTTTTACTACGAAAGAGTGGGAATTCCCCACTCTTCCAACAAACCTCCGGCGCTGTGAAAAATTCAGAGCCGCGCTTTGCCCCACATGAATCTGAGCATAGGGCATGCTCCGCGGCACTTACCAGTGTTAGTATACCACTTTGCTGTATTATTGACAAGGCCTTCAGCTGAAAGAAACACGCCAAAAATCCAAACTGCGGTCATCTTTAGAAAAGAGACAGCTGGGAGGTCTTTGGCAACCCTGCCAGTGCGCCGTAGGCTGCCAGGGTTTCGATCACCGTACGGCTGACACCGCACCTCATTCTAATATCCTCCCACGAGGTAAAGGGCCCCGCCTTTCTGCCTTCAGCCAGCATCAGTGCTGCACTTTGCCCCACACCGGGCACAATTGCCAGCGGCGGCCTGAGTTTCCCGTTCTCAATGGTGAAGCGGGTGGGATGGGACCTGTACAGGTCCACGGGGAGAAACTCTATCCCCCGCAGCATTGCCTCCATGACCAGTTCAGCCACTGTCAGGAGGTTCTTTTCCTTGGCGGTGGCACTGGCGCTTCTGGCGGAGATATCGGCGACAATCTGCTTTACATCCTGAAGACCGCCTCTGATCAGTTGAATGTCGAAGGCATCGAGTCGGACAGAAAAATAGGCGGCGTAATACGCCAGAGGATAATGTACTTTGAAGTAAGCTATCCGGAAAGCCATGGTGACATACGCCACAGCATGGGCCTTGGGAAAAAGATAGCTGATCCTTCTACAGGAGTCGATGTACCACTGCGGTACTCCCACTCTTTCCATGGCCTCCACGTCCTCAGGCTTTAGTCCTTTGCCCTTTCTAACCTTTTCCATAATGGCAAAGGCAGTTGCCGGCTCCATTCCCAGCTGAATGAGGTAGTTCATGATATCATCCCGGGTAGCGATGGCCTGGCTGAGATTGGCAACGCCGTTCTTGATCAAGTCTTGGGCGTTATTGGTCCACACGTTGGTACCGTGGGAGAACCCGCTGATCCGGACCAGCTCTCCGAATGACTTCGGCCGGGTTTCTTCCAGCATCTGCCTGACAAATCTTGTCCCAAACTCAGGCACACCGAGAGTACCTACAGTGGTGCCCAGGTCATCGGGGCTGACCCCTAAGGCCTCTACGCTGGAGAAGATGCTCATGGTGGCAGGATCATCCAGTGGTATGCTTAGGACCGATACCCCAGTCATATCCTCCAACATTCTGAGCATTGTGGGGTCGTCATGGCCGAGAATGTCCAGCTTCACCAAATTGTCGCTGATGGCGTGGTAATCAAAGTGGGTGGTAATGGTACCGCTGGCAGCATCGTTGGCAGGATACTGCACCGGCGAGAACTCATTAATGTCTCGGCCCTCCGGAACCACGATCATGCCGCCGGGATGCTGGCCGGTGGTCCGCCGTACACCGGTACAGCCTCTGACGAGGCGATTGATCTCTGCGGTTCTGGCCGTTCGGCCTTTGCTTTCCAAGTATTTGCATACAAAGCCGTAGCTGGTCTTTTCCGCGAGAGTGCCGATGGTACCCGCGCGGAACACGTGGTCCTTGCCGAAAAGCTCCTCCGTGTATCTGTGGACACAGGCCTGGTATTCCCCGGAGAAGTTGAGATCTATGTCCGGTACCTTTTCTCCGTGGAAACCCATAAAGACCTCGAAGGGGATATCAAAGCCTAGTTTTCGGTATAGGGCTCCACATTGACAGTGTTTGTCCGGCAGATCGACACCGGTTTGAACCGAACCGTCGGTGATGAACTCCACATGATGGCACTGGGGACAAACATAATGGGGCGGCAGGGGGTTAACCTCCGTGACTCCGCAAAGGGTGGCCACCAGGGAGGACCCCACAGAACCTCGGGAACCTACCAGATAGCCGTCGCTTAGGGATTTTTGCACCAACTTGTGGGCGATGAGATACAAGACAGCAAAACCGTTGCCGACGATGGCCTTTAGTTCCTTCTCGATCCTCTCTGCCACAAGCTGAGGTAAAGGGTCTCCGTACAGCTTTCTGGCATTGGCGTAGGTCATCTCAGTGATCTGCTCCTCAGCCCCTTCGATTCTCGGAGCGTGGAGGCCGCTGGGTATGGGCCGCACCTCTTCAATCATGTCCGCGATACTGTTCGGGGCATAGATCACCACTTCTTTGGCCGTCTCTTCGCCGAGATAATCAAATTCCGCTAGCATTTCTGCAGTAGTCCGGAAAAACAAGGGTGCTTGCCTTTCTACATCTTCATAGCCCTGAGCGGCCAGGAGAACGCGGCGGTAGATTTCATCCCATGGGTTCAGGAAGTGGACATCGCAGGTAGCCACCACTGGTTTCCCCAGGCGCTTGCCTAGGGCAACGATGCGGCGGTTTATCTCTTTTAGGTCGTCGTACGACTGGACCTTGTCACCGATCATGAAGGCGTTGTTGGCCAAAGGCTGAATTTCCAAGTAATCGTAAAAAGCGGCTTTTTTCAGCAGCTTGTCTTCATCGATAC
Organism: Bacillota bacterium; assembly: GCA_012839845.1. Classification (GTDB taxonomy): domain Bacteria; phylum Bacillota; class Limnochordia; order DTU087; family DTU087; genus DTU087. Next base: position 31,775 of record DUMM01000118.1, read on the forward strand.
CCTGGAGGACTGCTTGATAGACCTCCCCCGCTTCGCACGCCGAGCCGATGAACAGCCCATCCCGATATCTTTCGATCAATTGGCGGGGCAGTCTGGGCCGACGGTAGAAATACTGCAGGTGAGATATGGATACCAGTTTGTATAGGTTGTACAGTCCCTGTTGGTTCTTAGCCAAGAGTACAATGTGGTAAGACTGAGCTTTAGGATCATCTCCGTCGACAAGATAGCCCTCAATCCCGTAAATGACCTTAATACCAGCTTTCTTGCCGGCATAGTAGGCCTCGGGAAAAGCCTGAACAACTCCATGATCCGTAATGGCTACGGCTTTGTGGCCCCAGCTTGCGGCCAGCTGAATCACTTCTTCGGTATCCACCGTCCCGTCCATAGCCGACATCTTGGTATGTAGGTGGAGTTCCACCCGCTTTTCGGGGGCCTCGTCCCGGCGGATAAACTCTGCCGGCGGCTCTTGAGTTTCTATATCATTGGGCAGGATGATGAGCTCCTGGGTGTAGCGGTCCCATTGAACGGGCCCCCTCACCCGCAGCCACATACCAGTGCTTATTCTCTCCGCCAGCCGGGGAGCATTCTCCTCCTCGAACAACTTGAGGGTAATGGAATCCCGATAGTCGGTGATATCGATCATCAAAAGGCGCCGACCGCTGCGCAGCTCCCGTTCTTCCAGATTGATCACTTCCCCGGCAGTGACGAAAGAGCGCTCTTCATCAGTTATCTCAGCTATGGAACGGGGCTCATCTTTAATGGGGCGTCCCTTCAGCACGCTTTCCGAGCCTTCGAGCGCAGCATCAGCTGCTTCCGGGGAGGGACCTTCAGCCATCTGCAAGCTGGCTCGCTCCATGATGTAAGAAATATAGGTAGCTTCGTCGGCAAGCAGCAGATCATCGACAGACTGCCTTTCTGGATGGTTATTTCCGTTGACGACAACATCAAAGGAAACGGAACGCACCCCCGGCAGCAGTTCAACCAGTTTGCGGCTCAATGAGTCCAGTTCCAAGGGGCACAGATCTTCTCCGGATGTGAGGCAGATCTTCCACTCTTGACGCTGGCAGTTGACCAAGACTTTTTCTACAACAGCTTGGGCGGCCTTTCCTTCGCAACTTACCGGAAGTTGAGCCGCCCGCAGGAAATCTGATAGGCATTGTCCCTTAACTTGGGGAGTCACCACGTATACAGTTGCGTTGCTAGCCACTTTCAGAATCCTTTCTGGTTGCAGCAAAGTCTCTTATCTGAATCCCAAAACCCTTAAAATCTCCCAATACATCTTGAGACGGTTGCGTGCACCTGGAATCAGTCCTTGCTTTTCCTCTTTCATGAGGTGGGACACGTCTTTCAGGAGCACCTTTTCCACCCGGATGCCGTTGGCAGCCACGTACCTAGAGATAGCTACCTCCACGCCGTACCGGCTGTCTTCCAGCTGGGGTATGTTCTCCAGGATTTCCCGGCGGATAGCCCTCTGACCTGAAAGAAATGGCGTCAGCTTTTGAGCCAAAGTGGTAGGAGCCCGTCCGCCGGCGAAGATCCCTACGGTCATGTCTGTTCTGCCGGAAATAACCGGTTCCAGCAGGTCCAGGCAATGGGCTTCCGTAAGCCCCACAAGGTCTGCATCTAAGAACAACAAAATGTCTGCTGTGGTGGCCTTGGCCCCAGCTTTCATGGCTCCCCCTTTGCCCCGGTTGGGATACAGGTTGATAACCCTAGCTCCTAAGCTGTTGGCCACCTCAGCTGTGCGATCCGAGGACCCATCATTGACTACAATCACTTCATCGATGGCCTCGCATCTTTGCACCACCTGGAGTATGCTGCCGACGGTATGCTCCTCGTTGTAAGCGGGAATAACGGCAGCAACCCTGACTTTGGCACCTGCTGCATTTTCGCTAGCCTTTGCACCTGCGTTTGGATTCTGCGATGGCGCTCGCGATTCTGTCTTGAACATGACTCACCACTTCATTCAATGAGATCAAATACTCCTCTCCGGTGGCCCGCCAGCGGACTTCGACTTGTCCCTCTGCCAAGCCCCGAGGTCCGACGGTAATCCTGATGGGGAATCCGATTAAATCGGCATCTTTGAATTTTACGCCCGGACGCTCATCCCGATCGTCGATCACCGCCTCCACTCCAGCTGCGGTGAGTTCCGCGTAAACCCTTTCAGCCGCGGTCCTTTGCTGTTCATCCCGATAATTGACCGGAACAACATCCACATGATAGGGGGCAACACTGACCGGCCAGCATATACCGTGTTCATCATGATACTGCTCAATGATGGCTGCCATTGTGCGGCTGATTCCTATACCGTAGCAGCCCATAATCAGCGGTCGCTCAACGCCATCCTCGTCGGCAAAAGTAGCGCCTAAGGGCTTGCTGTACTTGGTTCCAAGCTTGAAGACTTGTCCAACCTCAATACCTCTAGCACCTTGCAGAATCCCTTTGCCGCACGGACATGGATCTCCAGGCTGTGCCTTGCGGATATCTATTACCATATCGGGGACAAAATCGCGTCCCGGCTTTACACCCTGCAGGTGAACGTCCACTTTATTGCCACCTGTGATGCCGCTTTCGATGTTCATCACAGCTGGGTCGGCGATGATCTTGCAGTTTTTCAAGCCTACGGGGCCCGCAAATCCCCGGGGAGCACCGGTCACTCTTTCGATGGTTTCATCGTCAGCTAGTTCTACTTCAAGGCAGCCAACTGCCCTGGCAAGCTTGATTTCATTCACTTCGTGATCTCCCCGCAGCACAGCGGCTACCACTTGCTCGCCGCCTCGATAAATCAGAGTCTTCATCATTTCACTCGCGGGCCTGTTGAAAAACTTCTCCAATTCCTCTATGGTCTTTACACCCGGAGTTGCCACTTCAGCCAGCTGGTCCTCTCGACCCGTCGGTTCAGCAGGCGGCGTGAGGCACCGGGCCTTCTCCACATTGGCGGCATAATCGCAGGTGCTGCAGTAGACAATTTCTGCCTCGCCGGCATCGGCGATAGCCATGAACTCGTGGGTTTGATTTCCCCCAATTGCTCCCGGGTCCGCCTCAACCGGTCTGAAATTCAGACCGCAGCGGGCAAAAACCCGCTCATAGGCGTGGAACATTGCCCAATAGCTTTTATCCAGTCCCTCCTCATCCCGGTCAAAGGAGTAGAGGTCCTTCATAATAAACTCTCTGCCGCGCATGACTCCAAATCGGGGGCGGATCTCATCGCGGTACTTGTTCTGAATCTGATACAGCATAAGGGGAAGCTGCCTGTAGGACCGCACTTCGTTTCTGACCAAGGCAGTTATGATCTCTTCGTGGGTAGGGCCCAAGCAAAACTGCCTGTCGTTGCGGTCGCTCAGCTTAAACATCTCCTCGCCGTAATCATCCCAACGGCCTGTCTCGTGCCATAGTTCCGCAGGCTGGATAATGGGCAGCAGCACTTCCTGACCGCCGGCAGCATCCATCTCTTCCCGTACGATCTGCGTGATTTTCTGCAGTACCCGAAACCCCAAGGGCAGATAAGTATAGATTCCAGCTGCTACCTTGCGCATCATCGCGGCCCGCAGCATTAATTGGTGGCTTGCGATTTCCGCTTCTGCAGGAACTTCCCGCAAAGTCGGCATCAAGAGCTTCGACATCCTCAATCTCAACACCCCCGAAATCAAAACAATTGTAACAAACCGTCAGAATCCCTGTCAACACGAGGCAAAGGTCCCAGTCACCGGATGGGAACAATCATCCTTGGGCCAGCTGCTCCACAGCCTTTACCAGGACATCCACTGCCTCTTCTGCCGGGAACTGTCCAATCAGCTTACCTTTTCGGAAAAGCACAACCTTATCCCTGCCGCCGGCAATGCCGATATCCGCATCCCTTGCCTCCCCGGGTCCATTGACAACACAGCCCATAACTGCCACCTTGAGCGGTACCGTGAGGTCTTTGAGGCGGTGTTCTACCTGGTGGGCAATACGGATGAGGTCGATCTGGCAGCGCCCACAGGTAGGACAGGATATGATTTCTACTCCTCTCTGCCTGAGGCCCAGGGCTTGGAGAATACCGTAAGCAACCCGCACTTCGTCCACTGGATCTCCGGTTAGGGAGACACGGATGGTATCTCCCAGGCCCATGGCCAAGATGATACCAATACCAACTGAAGACTTGATGGTGCCCTGAGAGGCTGTCCCCGCCTCAGTGATTCCCACATGGAGAGGATACGCTACTCGCTGGGCGATCAGCCGGTACGCCTGGACAGTGGTGGCAACATCGGACGCTTTAAGTGAGATGACGATATCATAAAACGACTCATCTTCAAGGATTTTGACGTGCTGCAGTGCACTCTCCACCAGCGCCTCTGGGACACGGCCTCCGTATCTATCCAGCAAGGGCTTGGCCAGAGATCCGGCGTTAACGCCGATACGGATTGGTATGTTCTTTTCCTTGGCGGCAGATACTACTGCTTCTACTTTCTGACGGCTGCCGATATTACCGGGGTTGATCCTCAGCTTGCTGACTCCGGCCTCTATCGCCTGCAGTGCCAGCCGATGGTCAAAATGGATATCGGCAATTATAGGTATGCCCGCCTCCCGGCAAAGCGTAGGCAGGGCAGCTACTGCCTTTTCGTCAGGGACCGCAACCCGCACCAGCTCACAGCCCGCCTCCTTGAGGGCTGCGATTTGAGCTAGCGTGGCACCTATATCCCGGGTATCGGTGTTGGTCATGGACTGCACTGCGATGGGCGCACCGCCGCCGACGGGTACGTCTTTGACGTACACCCGTCGAGTCCTATCGCGCAGAACAACATCTCCTTCCCAAGCGGTAGGGTCAAGCAGCGGTTTTGTCTTGGCATTCAGCACGTCTTTCAATTTAGTGCTACCCTCCCTTCCAGGAAGGCTGGGAGCTTCCCGGTAGGTGGAAATTAGATTCTGCAAATGGGCCTCGGATTGCTCCGCTCTTTTTCCACAGGCTGTTTGGCAGCTGCAGGTCAAAGCACACTCAACCGTGCCAGATCCTTGTAAGTGGCAAAGAGCATCAAAAGGAGCAGGAAGGCCAGGCCGATAAACTGCACCAATCCCTTTTGTTCAGGTTCGAGGGGACGGCCCCTTGCTGCCTCCCAGAGGAGCATAACAAGCCAGCCCCCATCCAGCACCGGAATGGGCAGAAAGTTGAACAGTCCTAGGTTGATACTGAGCACGGCTGCCATAAACACCACAAACATCAGTCCTCGATTGGCCGATTCCCCTACTATCTGGAAGATGCCGATGGGTCCCGCGATATCTGGTTCGATCCTGCCGGCGATCATCCGGACTATAGATAACACAATATCTCGGGACACAAAGTAGGTCTGCCTCAGACCTGTGTACAGGGCCTGCCCCGGGGACTGCCTTTCCTTTTCCACCATGCCGATCCCCAGCCGTGCTCGGCCCAGCTCCCGGTCCAGCCTTGGCGTAATTGTCAGCCGCAGGGGACGGTTCTCCCGCAAAATGGTGATGGGAATCTCTTGATCGGGATGGCGGGCAACTATCGAGTTAATTTCCCTGATGGAAGCAATCTTCTCTCCTGCCACTTCAGTAATCACATCCCCGGGAAGAAGCCCCACCTCGGCAGCGGGCGATCCCGGTTCCACCACCTGCACTGTGGGCGGAATGAAGACCAACCCCATGTACACGGCAAAGAGTACCACCGCCAAGACGAAATTCATGATAGGCCCGGCCGCGATTACTGCCAACCGCTGGCTCAGGCTCTTCTTATTGAAGCTGCTCTCATCTTCGTCGGGGATTATCGCATCTTCATCCTCTGGAATATCCATGCCGGCCAGCTTTACAAACCCGCCCAAGGGCAAAAGCCGCAGACTGTAGACGGTGTCTCGTCCGCGCCTTCTCAACAGAGCTGGACCGAATCCCAGGGCAAACTCATACACTTTAACTCCCACGGCCTTTGCAGCGAGAAAGTGACCCAGCTCGTGGAAGAATATGGTCGGTCCCAGTACGAGCACAAAGGCAACGACCAAATTCAAGATAACCATCCTTTCTGCAGCCGCTTAGCGGACTAGTTCCCCCAGCACCTGACGCACGTATTTTCGACCCTCGGCGTCGGCCGCCAGGATATCCTCAAGCTCGGGGTTCATCACTACCCGATGGTGTTCCAGGGCTGCCTCTATCAGCCGCGGGATGTGAGCAAAACCAATCTGCCCCTGCATAAAGGCCCGCACCGCAACTTCATTGGCAGCATTTAGCACCGTGGGGAAGGTGCCTCCTGCCGCCAAGGCTTCATAAGCCAAGCGCAGACAGGGAAAACGGTCCATGTCAGGGGCCTCAAAGTCCAGGCGGCCAACCTCTGTCAGCGACAGTCTCTTCACTGGAGTCTCCAGCCTTTCCGGAAATGTAAGGGCGTACTGGATGGGCAGCCGCATGTCAGCGACTCCCAGCTGTGCCAGCACACTGCCGTCGGTAAGCTCAACCAGGGAGTGGACGATACTTTGCGGATGGATTACCACCTCGATGCGTTCCGGCTGTATCTGGAACAGCCAGTGGGCTTCGATGACCTCCAAGCCTTTGTTCATCAACGTTGCTGAATCAATGGTGATTTTTTCGCCCATGTTCCACGTGGGATGGGCCAATGCTTCCTCCACAGTCACCCGCTCCAGCTCCTCTTTGGTACTCTTCCGAAAGGGGCCCCCGGAGGCGGTCAGAATTACCTTATGCAAATCCTGCTCTCTTACACCTTGCAGGCACTGGAAAATCGCGCTGTGTTCGCTGTCCACCGGCAGCAGCCGTACATTATGTTCCTTAACTGCCCTCATTACCACACTGCCCGCTGCCACCAAGGTCTCTTTGTTGGCCAAAGCCACATCTTTACCGGCCTTTATGGCCGCCAAAGTCGGCAGAATACCTGCCGCTCCCACAACGGCATTCAGGACCAAGTCGACATCTTCCCTGGTTACCATCTCTTCCATGGACGAAGGACCTGTCAGGACTTCCAGACCGGAAAAGTTCCACTCCCTAAGCCTTTGGGCTGCCTCCTCTGAAGCCAGGCTGGCAACCCGCGGCCGAAACTCTTCGATCTGCTTTGCCAGAAGCTCCACATTGCTCCCAGCAGCCAGCCCTACAACCCGAAAACGCTCCGGCATTCTCCTGATCACGTCTAGAGCTTGGGTACCAATGGAACCAGTTGAACCGAGAAGCACTATGCCGCGCACCAATGACTCAACCACTCCTCAATCACGGAACAGCAGTATCAGCTTTCTTTTTTCCAGGCAGGGATAAAGACTACCATCATGATTGCCTTCAGGACCACCATAATCAGAGGTCCCAAGATAAAGCCGCCAGCTCCCAAGAGGCGGATTCCAAGATATACCGATGTCAAGGTGGTCAATGGATGAAGACCTAATTGAGCACCGACAATCCTGGGTTCTGCCAGCTGTCGGCTGATCAAAATCACTCCCAAGATCACTACCAACCACAGTGCATAGGCGATATTGCCTAAGAGAAGGTAGTATAGGATCATCGGCACCAAGATTGTACTGGGGCCGATTAAGGGGAGGAAGTCAAACAGAGCAACCAGCAAACCGAGCAGCCAGGCGTACCGGATTCTCAGGGCTGTAAGGCCGATTACCGCCAGCGAACCGGACAGGCTAATTAGAATTAGTTGAGAGCGCAGAAAACCGATGATGCCGTGGGCAATTTCATCCTTAACGTGCTCCACCTGGGGGCGCCAGCCGTCGGGAACTAAACCCATGAAGAATTGGCCGAAAACCCGTTTATCTCGGCTCATGAAAAACGTGGCTATACTGGCGATAATCACCGTAACTCCGAAATTCGGCAGCCCGCTCAGACTGCTCAGCACCCAACCGATCACTTTTCTTAAGGTCTCTGTTACCTGATCCAACTCCGGCCGCACCATCTGTGGAACAGGCAGGGGTATTTCGCCGTCAAAGATAGTGAGCAGCAGGCTTTCTACTCTAGCGAGAAGCGCCCTCAGCCATTCCTCCCAGTAAGTGCTATAACGGGGTAGAAGAGAGAGAAAATGGGTCAGCTCGGCAGTTAAGTTGGCGACTAGGAGGAACAGCAGTAGCCTAAGCACAGCCACAAATAAAAGCAGTACCAGCAAAACCGCGATTCCACGGGAGATATGAAGCCTCTTTTCCATGATATTCACAAAAGGATCGATGATGGCGGCGAAAACCAGTGCCAATAAGAAGGGACTGAGGTATTCGATGGCATAACGAGCGGCCAAGATAATCCCTACAGTTGTCAAGATGAGCATCAGAATAAGCTTAAGGCGCCGATTCACCGGCACTACCCCCTTAATGGGAGAAACTGGCAAAACCCATCGGGTAAGGTTCTGACAATGAACATATTCCCTGAGGGGTTACTTAGAACCCCATCAGCCTATCCACTTGGTAAGGTAATACACCACTGGAACAGTAAACAACAGGCTGTCGATGCGGTCCAGGACTCCTCCGTGCCCAGGCAAAATCCATCCCGAATCTTTGACCCCAGCTTCCCGCTTCAAAGCAGACTCAAAGAGGTCTCCCGCTACGGCAGCAATTCCAATTACTGTGCCCAGAACCCACCCCGGCAGCAAACCGATCTGCAGGCGGCTGTTGACATACTGGGTTACCAGGGCAGACAGCAAAATACCCCCTACAGCGCCCTCCACCGACTTTTTGGGACTGATGGTCGGGGCTAATCTGTGTCGGCCCCATCGTGTCCCGACAAAATACGCACCGGTATCTGTTACCCAAGTACCTAATAGGACCAGGAACAGAAGCGCCAACCCCTGGGGTTGAGCCCTCAGCAGTAGAAAATGGCCGGGTAGAAAGGCGCCGTACAGGACCGCCATCAAGACCAACCCGCCCCGGCTGAAGGGCCTGGCAGAGCCTGAAATCAACTCCAGCACAGCGGCTGAGACAAAAACCGCAAACAGCAGCGGGGCTATCAGCGCTTCACCCCGCACATAGATGGCGGCAAGCAGGGCCGCGGCCCCGACATACATGAGCGGTCCTGAAGCCGTCACTTTCATCTCTACCATCATGGCTCTAAGCTCAAACACCGCTGCGACACTCGCCGCCAGCACCAGCAGAAAAAAGGGTATTCCGCCGAAGTAAAGACAGCCCAGAACGACCGGAATGGAGAAAGCAGCGGTGAGCACCCGTTTGACCAGGGAAGACATGTGTTTTAGTCCAGCTCCCTTCGTTGCGATATTCTTCCAAAGCGGCGGTCCCGCCTCTGGTATTCGGCAAGGGCAGCAACAAAATCCTTTGGCGTAAAGTCCGGCCACATAATATCTGTAAAATACAGCTCGGCGTAAGCCGCCTGCCAGAGCAGGAAATTGCTCAGCCTCCGTTCGCCGCCGGTTCGAATGATCAAGTCCGGGTCCGGGTCTCCCGCAGTGTACAGATGGGCCGCTATAGCTGCCTCATCGACGACCAGCTTCTCGCCGTTGGCCGCCCGCTGCAGCAGCAGGTTCACGGCATTGACAATCTCCAGGCGGCCCCCATAGCTAATAGCCAGGTTCAGCTTCAGGGCACGATTGCTCGCAGTCAGCTCTGCCGCTCTTTCCACTTGTGTCCTTACTCTGTCGGGTAGGTCTGTCAGTCTGCCGATGGGGACAATTCGCACTCCCTCGTTTTTAAGACTGTCCAGCTCAGTTTCCATCACTTCCAGGATAAGCTCCATCAGAAAGCTTACCTCATCCTGGGGCCGCTGCCAATTCTCAGTTGAAAAACAGTAGGCTGTCAGCACAGGAATGCCCAACTCGCCGCAGGTTCTGACTATCTCCCGCAGAGTGTGAACCCCTTGGCGGTGACCTTCGGTTCGTGGAAGGCCCCTGGCCTCAGCCCACCGGCCGTTTCCATCCATGATGACAGCGACGTGCTTCGGCAGACGGTCAAGGGCTAGCTTCGGAGCCGTTTCCTCTCGTTCTTGTCTTTGCTGCTTACGGTGTTTTGAAGACAGCTGTGATAGCGCGAGATTTTTCCACAAGGCAAGTCTACCCTTTCCCTCAAGTGCTGAAAAAAGCACCCCCTCCAACTATTTGAGGGGGCTATCTATCCCTGCACAGAACATCACGAAGTGCAAGGTCGCTCAGGACGGCTACCAATACTCACAGGCCAGTACAATTTGGCTGCGGCCGCTGGATGCAGCCTCTCTTACGGCCACAACCCGCCAAGGACCATGGGCCTTGCCTCGGGGCCGGAGAGGCGCGGTATGCAGAACATCCACCTGCTCCTGTAAAGCTGGCCATTTAGATATGACATAGTCCCATCTGCATCCCAAGATATCCCCTAAGGCCGGCAGTCCCTTTTCTGCGGCAGCTGCTTTTCCAAAATGCCGTCCGACGCTCCCGCTACACCTCCATGATCTCATTTTCTTTCGCCTCAAGCAGCTGATTGACGAGATCGATGTACTTATCAGTCAGCTTCTGCACCTCATCCTCAGCACGGTGTCTCTCGTCTTCAGGCAAAGAACCTTCCTTCTCCAAGTCACGCAGAGTCTCATTGGCGTCTCTGCGGATGTTCCTGATGGCAACCCGTTTGTCCTCCGCTTCCTTGCGGACCACCTTAACCAGCTCTTTGCGCCGTTCCTCTGTGAGAGGAGGAATGACAAGCCTGATCACTGATCCGTCCGAATTTGGGGTTAGACCCAGATCAGATTTTAGGATGGCCTTCTCGATGTCCTTAATGGCATTCTTATCCCAGGGCTGGATCAGCAGCAGCCGTGCTTCAGGCGCGGATATTGTCGCCAGCTGATTTAAAGGAGTCATGGTGCCGTAATACTCCACTTGAATCCGGTCGAGCAGTGCGGGATTGGCTCTGCCGGTTCGTATGGCAGCAAAGGCTTGCTTCGTTGCTTCGATCACGCCCTGCATTCTTCGCTCGCAGTCTTGAAGCACTTCCTTTGTCACTCTACTTCCCTCCCACGATTGTCCCAATATTCTCCCCACAGATGGCTCTTCGAATACTATCTTCGGCGACAATATCAAACACGATGATTGGAATCTGGTTGTCCATGCACAGAGATGTGGCCGTGGAGTCCATTACTTTGAGGCCCCTTTGCAGGACCTCCATGTAGGCCAGGCTTTCAAAACGGCGGGCCACCGGGTTAATGTTTGGGTCGTCATCATAAACCCCATCAACGCCCCGCTTGGCCATAAGGATGACTTCAGCCTCGATTTCCGCAGCTCGCAGAGCGGCAGTGGTATCGGTGGAGAAGTAGGGATTTCCGGTGCCGGAGGCGAAAATCACCACCCGCTTTTTCTCCAGATGCCGGATCGCCCGCCGGCGGATGTACGGTTCGGCAATTTCCCGCATTTCGATGGCGGTCATTACCCTGGTTTCCACTCCCATCCGCTCCAGGGAGTCCTGAAAAGCCAGAGAGTTGATGACCGTTGCCAGCATCCCCATGTAGTCGGCGGTGGCTCTATCCATTCCCTGGCGGCTTGCCTCCGCCCCCCGCCAGATATTGCCTCCGCCCACGACGCACGCGATCTCAACACCCATCTTTGCCACTTCTGCGATGGAGCGGCTGATCTTATCAACTACTGTCAGGTCCAGGCCGAAGCCTTTGTCCCCTGCGAGCGCTTCACCGCTCAATTTCAGGACGACCCGTTTATACTTCGGTTTAGCCATCGCCATCTCCCCTACTAATTCGCCCCTTACCTTAATCTTCCTCCCCAAAGCCCGAGAACGGGATTGAAAAAGAGAACACCGAAGTGTTCTCTGACTAATCTACTTATTCAACTCCGCCATAACCTCAGCTGCCCAGTCATCGGTGCGCTTTTCGATCCCTTCTCCCCGTTCAAACCGGGCAAAGCGCCTAATCGTAACATTTTCCCCGAGTTGGGCAATGAGCTCCTGCAGCACTTGCTGGACAGTCTTGTCCGGATCCTTAATAAACGGCTGCTCCAGCAAGCAGACCTCTTTGTAGAACCGCTCTAGACGGCCTTCCACAATCCGATCAACAATCTTCTCGGGCTTTCCTTCATTCAATGCAGCCGCCCGATAAATCCCCTTTTCATGCTCAATAACCGATTGGGGAACTTCGTCCCTGGAAACATACTGGGGCTTCGCTGCCGCAACCTGCATTGCCATATCCTTTACAAACTGCTTAAAGGCATCGGTTTTGGCAACGAAGTCAGTTTCGCAGTTGACTTCGATCAAGACTCCTACTCGTCCACCCAGGTGTATGTAAGCATCTACAAGGCCTTCAGCGGCTATACGCCCTGCTTTCTTGGCAGCGGCTGCCAGGCCTTTCTCCCGCAGGTAGTCAATGGCCTTGTCCATATCGCCCTGGGTTTCCTGCAAAGCCTTCTTACAGTCCATGAAGCCAGCACCAGTGCGTTCACGGAGTTCTTTAATCATAGCCGCAGTGATCTCCGGCATAGTAATCCTCCTTTAACCTGTCGATGTACATATTACACAAAAAGGGGAGGAAGCTTCTGACGACCGCTCTCCTCCCCCCTCTCGTTCACGCCCTACTCCTCGTCCTCGTACTCCTCGTCATCGTAGTCTTCATCGTCCAGTTCTACATCCATCTCGGCGTCAACTTCTACTTCGTCCTCGTTTTCAGCCAAAGCTGCCGCCATACCCTGCTGGCCCTCTTTACCCTCGATGACGGCATCGGCAATGATACCAGTCAGCAGGCGAATGGCCCGGATAGCATCGTCATTGCCTGGAATTACGTAATCGACCTCATCGGGATCGCAGTTGGTGTCTACAATGGCCACGATGGGAATTCTCAGCTTGCGCGCTTCAGCTACTGCGATCCTCTCTTTCCTAGGATCGACGACAAATACGGCCCCCGGAAGCCGGTCCATGTCCCGAATTCCACCCAAGAATCGCTGCAGTTTGTCCCGTTCTTTGCGAAGCGCTAGAACTTCCTTCTTGGGCAGAACTTCAAAGGCACCGTTCTCTTCCATCTTTTCCAGCTCTTTGAGCCGCTGAATGCGGCTGCGGATGGTGCTGAAGTTGGTCAGCATACCACCCAGCCACCGCTCGTTGACGTAAAACATTCCGCAGCGCTGAGCCTCTTCGCGGATAGCTTCATAAGCCTGCTTTTTCGTACCCACGAAAAGCACCGACTGCCCGTTGGCCACGACTTCTTTGATGAAGTTATAAGCTACATCTATCAAGCGCACGGTTTTCTGCAGGTCTATGATATAGATACCATTGCGCTCGGTGAAGATGTACTCCTTCATCTTGGGGTTCCAGCGGCGAGTTTGGTGACCGAAATGGACACCAGCCTCCAGAAGCTGTTTCATCGATACAATCGCCACCAGCCCACCTCCTCTCTTGGTTGGATTCCTCCGCGTCCCTCATCCTGCCCTGTCCACCAGAAACTGGCACCCGGAAGGGCAGTCAAAGACGCGTGTGTAATTACACCAGAGATAACTATAGCATAACCCAGCTATACTATGCAACAGAAGTTTCCTCGATCTTTTATTGCCTGAATCTCTCCAGGTCCAAGATAAGCTGCACTTCGCCTCGGGGAATCTTTATCTCCCTGGCGATTTCCTCTACAGTGTATCCCTGCTGGACCAGTGCTATAACCGCTGCCCGTTTATCCTCTGCATCTTCACGGGAACCGGCCGATTCAGTCTTTGGACCGGAGACCGTGAAGCCCTGCCCTGCGCTGCAGCTGCCGCTTTCGTGCGCTTGGCTTAAGCGCCTGTCTAGTTCAGCAATGAGGGTTTTGCCGGCGTTGTCCAGTTCACGCATCAAATCCTGTAAAGCAGTCTCGGTTTCCACCATAGCCGCCTTCAAGCCGTACAGCCTTGCCCACCGCTCCCTAAGTCCTGCCACTTCTCGTGCCAGCCATATGCAGATACCTAGAGCCGCTATCGATAATACCAGTGCTAGCGCAGTCATTGTTGCCCCCCTATATGCGGATATCTATTCTGCTGCCCAAACCCCTTTGACCCGAACGGCTGCTGTTCTTCTGCCTCTCTTCACTATTCCCCCGTCCTTGGTGCTGGTCAGGCGGATGTCGACGGCCCTTGCTGTCTCTCTCTTCCACACGTCCGTACTGCTTTTTCTCAGCGGCGTTAACTTGATTGCGGCGGACAGTCAGCTCCTGACCGGACTGGGAACCCAACTGTGCTTGGACTATCTCCGAGTGCTTCTGCCCCGCCTGTTCCATTCGAGAGGTGTCATGAGAGCGGGGAAACAGCACTTGCAAATCAGGGAACTTGATAGACAAACCTATTCATCCTTCCTCGGGAAGCTGCTATCCAACCATTTCTACACCCAAACGGGCCAGTTTCCCCCGGAGGCGGCTCAAGGCCTTAGTATGCAGCTGAGAGACCCGGGATTCGGAGACATCAAGTACCTTGCCGATCTCTTTCAAGGTCAGTTCTTCGTAATAGTATAAGGTGATCACCAACCGCTCTCTTTCCGGCAAGGCCTCAATGGCTTCAGTCAGCATCTCCAGAAGGCTTTCTCTGGCTACTAGCGCTGCCGGGTCTTCGCGGCCAGTATCTGCTACCATATCAGTTAGGCGGAGCTTTTCTCCGTCATGTCCCCCTTCTGACCAGGGTTCATCCAAGGAGAGCAAGGTGGTGGCTGCTGTCTCCTGCAGCAGCTTGGCGTACTCATCGGCGGTAATACCCATGGCATTCTGAAGCTCTTCATCGGTGGGGGGTCTTCCCAGTTTGTCTTCCAGTTCAGCCATGTTTTGGGCCAGCTGCCGAGCCTTAAGCCGCACCGAACGGGGTACCCAATCCACCGACCGCAGTCCATCGAGGATTGCTCCTCTAATTCGGGTGGAGGCATAAGACTCGAACCTTACGCCCCGGGAAGTGTCGTATTTCTCGATGGCGTCCAACAGCCCAAAGATTCCATAGCTGACCAAATCCTCGTACTCCACTGTGTTGGGCAGACCGACAGCCATCCTACCAGCTATATACTTGACAAGATGCAAATAGGCTGTCACCAGAGACTCCCGGGCTTTAGGGTCTCCGGTTTTCTTAAACTGGTTCCACAATGATTGCAGCTGCCTTTCCTCCACTGACACTGCCCGACCACCCTTTCAACCAGTACCTTGCTCCTGCCTGTCGCTGGCGGAGATCGCGCTCACTGGCCAACGAGATGGAGCATTTTGCGAAACAGCCTGGCAATGCCTCCCAGTCCACTTGCCGTCTCTGCTTGAGTCCCGCTGTCGATATGATCCGGGCTCAGCAGCTGATCGGCCACCCTGTCTATGGCCAAGGCTGCCTTGCAGCGGGGATATGCGAGGTAAAAGGGCCTCATTTCCCGCACCGCCCGCTGTACCATGGGATCCCGGGGCACATAACCAGCAAAACTAAGTTCCCGGGAAAGGAACCGGCGGGATACGCTGTACAACCTGTCAAACACTTCCCTGCCGCTCCTGTCATCCTCACACATATTGACTATGATCTCAAGCACGGCGTCGTGGTTGCGCATGGCCAAGACTTTAACTAAGCCGTAGGCATCGGTAAGGGATGTGGGATCGGGAGTCGCTATCACTAAGACCTCTCTGCTTGCCAAGGCAAAGCTGAGGACATTTCTGGATAGTCCGGCTCCGGTATCGATCAGCAGCAGATCTAGGGCTTCATCCAGCTCAGACAGACTGTCGATAAAGCTGTCCAATTGATGCTGTTCGATATCCGCCAGTTCCGCAATACCGGAGCCGCCGGCAATCACCTTCAGGCCAGCGGGGCCCGTCAGGAGGATCTCCTGCAGAGTCCGTTCACCGCTGATGACATGGGACAGATTACAGCGGGGATTGAGTCCCAAGAGCAGGTCTACATTGGCAAGGCCCATATCAGCATCTAAGATTCCCACCCGGATACCTCTTGTGGCCCATGCCAGGGCCAGGTTGACAGCAATATTGGTCTTGCCCACACCGCCTTTGCCGCTGGCTACTACAATTACACGGCAGTGCCGACCAATGCTCCTTCTGGGAGCTGCTTTAGCTGCTAGAATCCGCAACGCTGCCGCTTGATCCTTGTGCATTCAAGCATCCCCCAATATCAAGCTCGATAGGTGTTCAGCCTCAGCCACCCGAATACACTCCGGAACTCCTTGGCCGTCGGTAAGAAATGAGAACGGACGACGGGCCAGGGCATAGGCTGTCAATAGAGTTCCGTAGCAACTGGTCTCGTCAAGTTTAGTTGCGATCAGGCGATCAAAACCGATCTCTGAAAAACGGCGGATCACATTGGCCAAATCCCGGTAACCGGTGGTGGCGCTGAACACCAGGTGCCGTTCGATACCGTCAATGGAAGCCAACACTGCTTCCATTTCCCCCAGACGTTCATCATCCCGGGGGCTGCTGCCGGCAGTATCAATTAGTATCAGGTCTTTGCCAGACCAGCTAGCAAGTGCATCTTCTATCTCCTCGGCGGTCCCTGCCACCCGCAGGGGAATCCCTATAATCTGGCTGTAAACCCTCAGCTGTTCCGTTGCGGCAATCCGGTAAGTATCCAGGGTAATCAGCCCCACATCGGCTCCTGCTATCAGGCTGTAGTTGGCGGCTATTTTGGCCAAGGTTGTGGTCTTGCCTACGCCGGTAGGGCCGATCAGGACTGCGACCTTTGGTTTAGAGTTGGATAGGTCCCAAGGCGGAACGCAGCGGATCATAGCCGCTACCCGCTCTTTGGTTCTCGAGACCAGCTTTTCCATGTCGACGGATTCGCCGGCCATTTCCTGCCACACCGACTGGACGATGGCACTGGCTAGCTTCCGCTCTACTCCGTTATCCACCAAGCGGCGCTGGAGATTCGCTACCTCCTCGGGCCAAGACTCCCCAGCTTTGCCGTTGGCTGAAACCTCCGCTGGCTGTCCGCCGCCTGCCTTGTCCATCTTCAGGGCCTCTTGGTACAGACGCCATGCCAGCTGCGCAGGCATGCTGACAACAGACTCATCGCTTGCCGCGGGGGCTAAAGAAGCAGCAGCTGCTGGTTTGCTGTGGGCTGCTTTAGGTATCCCTTTGCTTGGCCTATTCGCCTCTGATGGCCGACTCGGTGTCTGACGGTCTGTCGGCTTTGTGTCCAGGGCAGCTGTCACTTCCACATACTTCCTGCCCAGGAACCCCCAGATTCCCCTCTGCCTTGTCAGCCGGGTATCTAGGATCACCGCGTCTTGCCCGAATTCCTCCCGCATTTGGGCAACTGCCTCGTGCATGGTGGTACCCACAAACTTCTTAACCCTCATGACGCCATGTCACCATCCCAACTGCCTGCACTGATGCATCAGGGGCAATCTCGTTATACGATAGAATCGGTAGTGACGGCATGGCCCGTTCAGTCAGCCTCCGCAGCGCCAGGCGAATTTGTGGAGAGCAGAGGACCACCGGTTGGTGGCCAGCTGCAGACGCTTTTTCCCAGGTCTTCGCTATCTCGTCCAGGATTCGACCACCGTCCTTGGGGTCGATGTTCACGAAGGTGCCTCGCTCTGTGTGCTGGATGCCGGCAGCAATTATATCTTCGATGGCGGGATCCAAGGTAATGGCCGGTATGAAGCCCTTGTCTCCTACGTGGCTTTGGGAAATCTGCCGTGCCAGTGCTTCTCTCACGTACTCGGTTAAGATGTCGGTATCCTTAGTTAACGGGGCATAATCGGCCAGACATTCCAAGATGGTAACCGGATCCCGGATGGAGACATTCTCCTTGAGCAAATTCTGCAGCACCTTTTGAATCTCCCCTAGGGTGAGGAGATTGGGCACCAGCTCATCTACCACGGCGCTGTATTCATCCTTCAGCCCATCCAGCAGCATTTTTACCTCCTGACGACCGACAAGTTCGTGGGCATGCCGCCTGATGATCTCCGTCAAGTGCGTTGCCAAAACCGACGGAGGGTCGACCACGGTGTAGCCGGCAACCTCTGCCTCCTGCCGCCTAGACGCCGGTACCCAAATGGCCGGCAGTCCGAAGGCCGGTTCTCTGGTTTCTATGCCTTCAACAGGCCCTGTAACCCCGCCAGAATCCATACACAAGTAGTGGTTGAGCATCAGCTCTCCTTTACCCACTTCAACGCCTTTGATCTTTATAGAGTAAGCTCCTGGAGCTAGCTGAAGGTTATCCCTGATCCTGACAGGCGGGATAACTAACCCCAGCTCCATGGCCATCTGCCTGCGGATTAGGGTAATCCTTTCCAAGAGGTCACCATCCTGCTCGGTGTCTACCAAGGGGATCAAGCCGTACCCAATTTCCAGTTCAATGCGGTCCAGCTGAAGGTAGTTCAAGACGTTTTCCGGCCGCCTGGTCTCTTCAATTTCCCGCTCCTCAGCTTCCTGCCGTTCCAACTGAACCTGGGCGGCTTTCCACTTGTTCAAAGCATACGCTAGACCGCCGGTGGTTCCGCCTAAGACCAAGAAAGGCAAGACTGGAAGTCCGGGTACTAAGGCAAATAGGAACATGAGGCCGGAGGCTATCCGCAGTGTCTTTGGTTCGGAAAACAGCTGCTGGCTCATCTCGCTACCCAGACTGCTTTCGGAAGCGGCCCGTGTAATGATGATACCAGTGGCAGTGGAGATGAGAAGCGCGGGAATTTGACTCACCAGTCCGTCGCCCACGGTCAGCAGGGTATACCGCTGCAGGGCATCTGCCATCGACATTCCTTGCTGGACAATACCGACTGTTAAGCCCCCAAGTATGTCAATCAAGACAATGATGATCGAAGCGATGGCATCCCCTTTGACGAATTTACTGGCTCCATCCATGGCTCCATAAAAGTCTGCCTCTCTGGCAATTTCCCGTCGGCGCCTTCGGGCCTCCTCATCGGTGATGAGTCCCGCATTGAGGTCGGCATCGACACTCATCTGTTTGCCGGGCATGGCATCCAACGTAAACCTAGCGGCTACTTCTGCAACCCGCTCTGCACCCTTGGTGATGACCAGAAACTGAACTACTACAAGGATTAGAAAGATCACAAAACCTACCACGTAATTGCCGCCGATGACGAAATTCCCAAAAGCCTCGATTATTTTCCCGGCGTAGCCGCGAAGGAGAATCAAGCGCGTTGAAGATACACTGAGTGCTAATCGAAAGAGAGTAGCGACCAGCAGCAGGGATGGGAACACCGAAAGCTGCAGCGGCTCCTTGACGTTCATGGTCAAAAGCAGGATTAACAGCGACAAGCTGATATTCACCGCCAAGAGTATGTCCAGCATCACCGGCGGTAGAGGCAGTACCATCATGATAACAATCAAGATGACGCCCAGCACAACAAGTAGGTCGTTGCCCACCGCCAATCCTCTCAACACCCGTTGCTGGGGCAAACTGGTAGCCATTTTCGCCCCTCCTTTTTACCAACGTCTAAAGCCGGTAAACGTAAGCCAAAACCTCCGCAACAGCCTGATACAGCTCAGCCGGTATCTCCCGTCCCACCGGCACTGAATCATACAAAGCCCTTGCCAAAGCGGGGTTTTCGACAATCGGCACTTCACTTTCTTCCGCTATCTGTCGGATTCGGGCTGCCAGGTAATCTGCTCCTTTGGCCACAACCATCGGGGCAACCATGCTTTTGGCATCATACTTGAGAGCCACTGCGTAATGGGTGGGGTTCGTAACTACTACATCTGCTGTCGGCACTGCCTGCATCATACGGCTGTTGGCAAGCTGCCTTTGGCGGGCCCGAATGGCAGATCGGATTTGCGGGTCTCCCTCTGTCTCCTTCAGTTCATCCTTGATGTCCTGAACGCTCATTTTCAGGCTCTCTTCATACTCCCACCGCTGGTAGAGATAGTCAACTCCCGCAAGGGCCAGCAGGCAGACACCTGTCCACAGCCCGATTCTCCGAACAGCCTCCATGGTAAAAGCCGCTGCCTGTACCGGCTCAACCCAAAGGAGTGCCTGGAGCCTGTTTAGGTCTTTACCGATGGCGGTATAGGCGACATAGGCCACAACTGCAATCTTCACAGACGACTTGAGCAGCTCCACAAAGGCACGCTTAGAAAATATCCGTTTGGCACCTTCTGCTGGGTTGATCCTAGAAAACTGCAGCTTCAGCGGTTCAGTGGTGAAGTTGAAACCCACCTGGAGGAACTGACTGAACAGTCCCAGCAGTAGAGCCGTGCCCATGACGGGGCCGGCAACGATCAAAATGCACAAGACAGCATTGCTTTGCAGCCCCTGAATGCCGGCTAAGGAAAACTCCACCCGGGCTGCACCGTCTCCCAGTACCTGGCGGACGTAAACAGCCAGCCTTGCCAAAGCCCATTCCCAGCTGACACCCACAAGAAGCGCTGTTCCCAAAAGCAGGAAGGCCGTGTTGAGCTCCTGACTCTTGGCAACTTGACCTTTCTTTCTAGCTTCTTCCCGCCGTCGAGGGGTAGCCGGTTCTGTCTTGCCATCGGCAAACAGCTGAAGATTGATCCGGTAATCCATCGCGCAATCAGCAAGCATCGCCACCGCTCCAGATTCAAAAACTCGCCATAAAAGCCTCTAAAACCCGGGCAAGGTCTCCTTGGCCGCTGAAAATTCTCGTAAGAACGGATACATAGCCCGGAAGCAGCGCCAGCAAGAGCAGAAGGCCGAGCAGGATCTTGGCAGGGAACTCCAGCATGAACACGTTTATCTGGGGTACTGCCCGGGCGATGATCCCCATGGCAATATCGGCCAGAACCAGACCGGCCATCAAAGGGAGGCTTAGTCTAACTCCCAGGTAAAACATACTGACGAATATCTCCACCACCGTCCCAGCCAGGCTCCCCTTTGGGAACCCTCCTCCAATTGGAATCACTGCAAAACTTGTCGCCAGAGCCCGCAGGAGGGCATGATGTCCCCTAACGGCGAAAAAGATCAAGGCAGCCAGGATATACTGAAACTGGGCTATGATGGGCACCTGGGTGCCGCTTTGGGGGTCAACGACATTGACCATGCCAAAGCCCATGGGTACATCGATGAGCTGGCCGGCTAGGTAAACAGCGGAAAAGACCAAGGTCACGGCATAGCCCAGTCCCAAGCCCACCACAAGTTCCCTAATGACTAGGGCAAAATAGGCTGCTGGCGCAGAAGGCACCGGCAGAGCTCCCAAAGCAGGGTAAAGCACTAACGCAGTGACTAAGGTCAATGCAGCTCTGAGCTGTGGAGGAACTCCCCGTCCTCCTAGGATTGGGGCTGCCATTACGAGCCCGGATACCCGCACCATTACCGGGAAAAACCCGGTTACGTACTGTACAAGGTTCTCCATGAAGACCAACCTACCCGATAAACTGAGTCATGTTGTTAAAAAGACGGTTGGTGAAGTCTATCATTATCCTAAGCATCCACGGGCCCAGCAAGACGGTGGCTCCCAGGACAGTCAAGATCTTGGGCACAAAGGTCAATGTCTGTTCCTGAATCTGCGTCGTTGCCTGAAAAATGCTGATTATCAGCCCCACCAGTAGACTTAAAACCAGCACAGGCCCTGCCACCATAATGACAGTTACTAAAGCTTCCCGAGCGATTTTCATGATCGTAAGCTCAGTCATGACCGAACGCCCCCTTCATCTTCCCGTAGCTGGGATCTTCCTAGCGGTAACTGAGAAGCAGCGATCTAATCACCAAATGCCAGCCATCAACCATAACAAACAAGAGGATTTTGAATGGAAGGGAGATCATAACCGGCGGCAGCATCAGCATTCCCATGGACATCAGCACGCTGGATACAATTAGGTCGATGACCAAGAAAGGTACAAAGATGACAAAACCCAGCTGAAAGGCTGTTTTCAGCTCACTGATTACAAACGCGGGGATCAGCACATGGGTTGGAACCTCACTCGGATTAGCTGGTCGGGGCATCCCAGAAAGACTCACAAAAAGCTCTAAATCTTTCTCCCGCGTGTTCTTAAACATAAACTCCCGGGTGGGTTCCAAGGCCCTTTGCAGGGCATCCATCTGGGTGATTTCTCCCTGCAAATAAGGCTGTAAAGCCGTCTCATTGATGATCTGCCAAGTCGGCGCCATGACATAAAAAGTCAAGAAAAGCGCGAGCCCGATCAAGACCTGGTTGGGAGGCATCTGCTGCGTCGCCAGCGCATTGCGAACAAAAGACAGGACCACCACTATCCGGGTGAAGGATGTCATCATGATCAGAATGGCCGGCGCCAGAGCTAGTATCGTTAGAAGCACGAGGATCTGCAGGCTGATGGCTATATCCTCAGGGTTTTCTGCAGATTCGACTCCAATGCTGATCCTGGGCAGCACCGGTGTCACTTGCGCCTCTACCGGTATTGACCATGTATGTATCAGAACCAATCCTAGTAAGCTAAAAAAAAGCCATCTGGCTTTACCCTTGGCCATCGTCACCCTGTCCATCTCCCCGTTGTCCTTTCCTCCACCGCCCAACCCACTGCAGCAGGTCAGGAGTGGGTCTGTGCGGTGTCGGACTGCCTTCCAAGTCCAACTCTGTTTCCGACCCTTCCCACAGAGTGGAAACCCTCTCTTTGCTTACCGATAGCAGCAGCACCTTGGCAGCCATTCTGACCAAGAGCAGCTGATTTCCTCCACCTAGGTGCAAGACATCCAAGACCTCTACATGACCGTTGATGCTGCGGCTGACGGTAACCCGACGACCTACCGCCCTCAGCCCATAGTACAGGAGCGGGACAAGTACAACTAGCGCTAAGAGCACCCTGGACGCGTATGAAACCATATCCCAACCGCTCAGCGGTTCTATCTCCGCCACTCTTTAAGCACCACCTATTCTGGCACGCTCCAGCCGATCTGCAGGGCTGATTATCTCGCTAATCCGGATACCCAAGCGGTCATCTAGGACGAGCACTTCACCCCGGGCGATGTAGTGGCCGTTTAGGGTCAGTTCCATTGGCTCCCCGGCCATTTTGCCCAGGGGGACGATCTCGCCCACTTTCAGACCCAGGAGTTCTCCGATCTTCAGTTCAGTCTTGCCGAGCTCAACGGCCATATCTAGAACTACATCTCCCACCAGTTGGATATCCGAATCCTTCCCCTTGGTGGGTCTTTCCTCCAGCGCGGGGAACTCAACCGGCAGTACCGGGGCAAACCCACTGCGGGTGGCCTTCTCCGGGCGGTAGGTTCTCACTATCCCTTCCCGGATGTTTCTCGGCCCGCCCAGCTCCTGCACCCCTTGTACCCGATATAGCTGCTGGGCAATGTCCCGCACCAGATAGTAAGGCAGCCAGTATTCCAAGAGGACTACGCCGCCGTCGGCAAAGGTCCACCCCATAGTAAGTACAGCCGTCAGGTCCTGGGCAGCCCAAGGCAGGAGATCCTCGTAAGTCTGCCAGCCTTTTTCCAGATAAATGGTATGCGCTTCCAGCTCGCATCCCAGAAGCTGGCCCACAGTGGCGAACCACATCTTCATCCACCCGCTGAGCAGCGATGTAAGGGACGCGTCATCTCCAGAAACGGCCCCAGAGGACTTCAAGTAATGCCCGTGGGACTCCGGCATCCTTACCAGTATCAGCTCCCGAATACTGCCCATAAGCTGCGTCTGCCACAGCTTAAACGGTGTTTTTTCTTCTTCAAAGAAGGGGCTCTTTATGAACCGCAGACCGGAGGCATCGGCCAAAACCTCTCTGCGCAGAACTTCCCTCAGCCGCGGTTCCACAGCCATGGTAACCGCCTTGGCCAGCTCGTTGAAGACAGCAACATCTCCATCCGGAACCGGCATACCGGAAAACCTCAGTTGGTCTTCGCCGCCTGGCTGTACTAATGCCGACCTTACCAAATGCCTCACCCTCTCCGAGCTACTGCACCACCAAGTCAGTAAAGAAGACGTTGACTACCTTTCCTCCCTGAAGCAGGTCGGATATGGCACCGGCGATTTCATGCCGCAATTTCTCCATCCCGCTTGCACCGGCTATATCATCATGAGTCTTGCTCCGGAGAATGGCAATCACAGCATCTCTGACCTGGGCTTCCCGTTGGGTCAGTTCTGCTAGACACCTCTTATCGCTTACCTCTACCGCTACCCCGGTGCGCACAAAGCGGGGCGCAAAACCCGGCGGTACCATCAGATTGACTGTGAACTCGCCGATTTCGTGAATCGGCCCATAACCTTGCTTTTCTACAGCTGCTTGTCCGCTGACAACACCGACCGAGCGGGAGAAGACAAGAAAAGTTATGTACGCGCTGCCCATGGCCGCAATTACCACCAAAGCTATCCCCATGATAATGACCTTTAAGTCGATCTCGAATTTTCCCGCCACCTGGACATCCTCCCAATCGAATAGTAACTGTCCTTATCGCAACCCCCATGGTTTTCGATGGGGTGCACTTGGGCTACTCGGACTCTGATTCCTCCGTTGCCACGGGCTCTGCGCTGCTGAGGCCCAAACGGAGGATGACAATATCAACTCTGCGGTTCCGTGCTCTGCCCTCCGGCGTGTCGTTGGTATCAATAGGCCGATACTCCCCATATCCGGCAGCAGACAGCCTTTCAGGATCAAGGCCCTGCTCCTCAATTAGATAACGGATCACACTGGTTGCCCGTGCGGTTGAAAGTTCCCAGTTGGAGGGGAATCGGGGTGTATTAATAGGTAGATTATCGGTATGGCCTTCTACCCGGACGTGGTTGGGCAGCGGCCGCAAGACTTCAGCGATTTTCTCCAGCACCGACAACGTATCGGGCCGCAGGTCAGCCTTGCCCAGATCGAAAAACGCCCGTTCGGCAAATCTTATCACCAGACCCCTTTCCTCCAAGACCAAGTCCACTGTACCAGAAAGCTCTCCCATGGCAATCATACTCTGCATCTGCTCATAGACGGCCTTAATCTGGTCCAACTCCTCCCTTGGAATTGACGGCATCTCGCTGCTGATCGGAGTGGGTACCACTGACACAGTCTGGCCGCCGGGGAGCACTCCCAAAGCCCCCTGCAGTGCGATCATGAGACTTTGGAACTTCTGAGCGTCAACTGTGGAGAACGAATACAGCAAGACGAAAAAGGTCAGAAGCAGGGTAACCATGTCGCCGTAAGTCGTCAGCCAGGGCGCATCTCCTCCCTGGTCCCGCCGCCTGCGCTGGTAACGATTATACATTTGTTCTCACCGTCCGCGTACGCAAGCCTCTAACCTCTTCTTCGACCCCACGGCCTCTAATCCGATATCGCTCTTGCGGCGGCAAGAAAGCCGTCAGCTTCTCCTCAACTAAGCGCGGGTTCTCGCCGGCTTGGATGGAGAGAATTCCTTCCAACATAATGTGCCGGTAAAGTACTTCTTCATCGCTGCGGTTCTTGAGTTTTCCTGCGATGGGCAGAAATACTAAGTTAGCCAAAATCACGCCGTAGAAGGTTGTAACCAGCGCCAGGGCCATGCCTGGGGCAATCTTGTCCACATCATCAATGCTTGCCAACATGTTGATCAGCCCGATGAGGGTGCCGAGCATACCAAAAGCTGGTGCATACTTGGCCATGTCTTCGAAAATAGCCTGACCGGCGCGATGGCGGTCTTCCTGAAACGCAAGCTCAATCTCCAAAACATTGCGAACTAGGTCAGGATCGGTCCCATCCACGATGAGCTGAATACCCTTACGCAAAAAGCCGTCTTCGATCTGTGCAGCTTCCTCTTCCATCGCCAAGAGACCCTCCCGCCGAGCTTTCTCCGCCAATGCCACCAGCTGGTCAATCA
>DUMM01000119.1 GCA_012839845.1 Bacillota bacterium
AACACTACTTACTGTCAGTACCCTAATTCATTCATCCTACACCAGACAAAGTCCAAACTGGACAAGGTGACATTTTCACTGAACAAAACACCGATATGTGAGGTGACATTTTCAAAGACCATTGACAGCAACGGCCAGGATGTGTGTTCGTGGAATCCGGGTGGCCTAGCACATGGAGGCTTACGTACCAGATGGAGCAGAACTATCGATCAACCGTCTGCCAAAGGCTGGTGAGTCTCTGATGAGGCACCGTTGTATAGCTGGTGAGTACAGTACAAAATGCAGAAAGGATGCTTCCGGTGGGGGTTAGCTTTTTCTGCACTTTCTGCGGAGGCTTCCTTAGTGCAATCCATCTCTGTCCTTGAAAAGATAACGGGTTATCGCAGCAGACTAGTTTGAGAAAGTCAATGAGCGATGCGGAGAATTTGGCAAGGGATTTGTGCAGACATGTGGAAAGAATTAGTAAATACTATCTTAGGGACAGACCCGTTCGGGAAGGGACAGGAGAATGCCAGACGAAAGAAAGACCCCTGTGATATTGGCATTGGTAATTGCTGCTGTTGCTCTAGGCGCTCTTTTCACGGTCAGTTATTTATCGAAACATTCTTCCACCGAAGAGTCGTCCATTCCGGTCAAGGCTGAAGACATTGAGGGCATCCAAATAAGCCTATCCACGGTGCACGCGGAATTGTCCCGCCTCTCTAGGTTATGCGAAGAGGTGCTGAGACGCGATGCTGAGCTTGTCTCCCTGGTGTCCTCCTTGGTGGAGAGCAAATCCCTAGTTCCGGAAGAAAAAGAATCCATTGAGCAGGCTGAACAGAGGTTAGCGCCCACTCCGGCGGTAGTTGAACTCCGCATGATGAAAGGTGATACAATCTGGGGCCTTCTCCAACGGCTGGGAGCGGAGCCAGACGCCGCGGTAATCAAGAGTATCTTGGAACTTAACGGTTTTGCCGATGCCAGGCGCATACCGGCAGGGACCTATGTACGCATTCCTCTCGAAGAGGTCATTTCCGGCCGTCGTGAAGGGGATTAACTGTCACTGTAAGTGCTTGCACATTTCGGCAGGTGCTGGCGGAGTTACGGAAGAAGAAAGCCCTTCAGATCTTCTGTGTCCTGGGTATCTTGGATGTTTCCGAGAGCAAGGATTTCTTGCCAGGCTTAGTTTCAAGCATTGTTGAGCTGGTAATGATTATCCATGAAGAGCAGAAGGCCAGGCGGTGTCACTCCGCAGTTCGCTTGTAGGGGGTCTTGTCTATAGCAGCTCAGCTGTGGAGTGAAGAGCCTCAGTTAAACTGATATGGAAAGGGATGGTTGATATGCGAAAAGTCGGCATTGTGGTCGGCAGTCTGCGGAAAGAGTCGTTTTCCAGGAAAATCGCCGTCAACGTAGCTAAGCTGTTTCCAGCTGACTATACAACCGAGATACTGGAAATCGGCAATCTTCCGCTGTACAACGAGGAGTATGATCAGAATCCTCCGCCTGAATACACAGCTTTTCGTTCGAAGGTGCGCGACTTCGATGCCTTTTTGTTTGTAACCCCGGAGTACAACCGCTCTATACCGGGCGTGTTGAAAAATGCCCTCGATGTCGGTTCCAGGCCTTACGGTCAAAACGCTTGGGCCGGTAAGCCGGCAGCGATTATCAGCCAGTCCATCGGCAGCTTAGGTGGTTTCGGCGCCAATCACCATTTGCGGCAAATACTAACCTTCCTAGATATGCCCACTCTGCAGCAGCCCGAGGCATATATAGGCAATTCGCCAGCGCTTTTCGATGAGAAAGGGCTAATTACAAACCAGGACACGATTGAGTTTCTTCAATCCTTCGTGGATAGTTTCGTGGCGCTCATCGAAAGATACAAAGCTTAGCCAAACAACACCCCCATCGGAGTTCGCTTCCGATGGGGGATATTTCTGTCTTTAGTTAGTCACAGCTCCGGCCGCCTGTCAAGGTAGTGTGCGTGTGCAAGAAATGGTTGGTGCTGCACGTAACGCTCGGCAAATAACGTTTTCGCGGAGATTACAACTTGGGGCTGCTGAGCCGTAGGACGGAAAGGAGAAGCAGCGGCGGTTCTACTCAGCCTTTGCTGAGTGTTTCCTAGTATACATCAGAGAGTCGATGTGCCTTTTGAACTCTTCCAATGTCACGCCAGACTCTGGGTCATACACAGCGTAGCCCATACTGACAGACAACTTATACGGGCGGGAGTTGGACTCATTGAACTCCGTTAGGGACTTGTTGATTCTTTCAACCAGCTTCCGCAGTTGCGGCTTGCTTGTGATGTCGGTAATGATGCAGAACTCGTCTCCTCCGATGCGGGCAATGAAATCCGTTTCTCTAATGCAGGAACGGAACAGCTTGGCCGCAGCCTGCAGTGCTGCATCTCCTACGTGGTGACCGTAAACGTCATTGATAGACTTAAAGTCATTCAAATCCATCATGATGGCAGAAAAGGTCTTTCCATCTCTGCTTGCTTCAATCTTCTGCTGCAAGTACAGGTCAAACTTCTTGCGGTTATTGATTCCAGTCAGGTAATCGGTGTACATGTCCTGCACCTGGAGATTGAGAAGCACAATCAAGAAGGAAATCGCTAGGCTGGGAAACACCAAGGACAGTCCGTAAAACATCCACTGCAGCGCTATTCCCGATACAGGCGGAAGCACAAAAAGCATTAAGGTACGCAAGTTACCCTGTCCGATTTTCTGTCTGTGCAGCAGGAGAAAGACTATGGAGGCTAAGAGAATGATGGCAATAAGCAGCACTGACACCCAAAAGAGCGGCCCGCGGTGATAAACATTGTCTGAGTCGATATAGTATAACCACCCGGTAAAAGGCGTAGATTATAGATCGTAAAATAGAATTGACCCTAGAACGTCAAACAAAACTGACCCACCTGTGATAAGATCTCCCCTGAAAAGGAGGGGAGAAAAGAGGTGGTCAGCATGTACAAATGGCAACGCATTAAGGC
>DUMM01000120.1 GCA_012839845.1 Bacillota bacterium
AACACTACTTACTGTCAGTACCCTAATTCATTCATCCTACACCAGACAAAGTCCAAACTGGACAAGGTGACATTTTCACTGAACAAAACACCGATATGTGAGGTGACATTTTCAAAGACCATTGACACCGCCAATTCATTTTTCGTTTTCCCTGCTCATGTCCCCGCTCACTGCAGGGCTCCCTGTCCCTCAAAGAGGATGCTGTTCTGCAGTCTTTCCAACTCCCGTAAATCAGCATTCCAATTGAGATAGACTTGCGGTACTTCACCGACGATCCACTGTTCTACTATCGGGATGGAGCTTGTTA
Source organism: Bacillota bacterium (assembly GCA_012839845.1). GTDB lineage: Bacteria > Bacillota > Limnochordia > DTU087 > DTU087 > DTU087. Next base: position 308 of record DUMM01000120.1, read on the forward strand.
TCTGCACATCGCTCCTCACCATCGGCACAACAATCCGGACAGTAGTCTTCACATCCAAGTAAATACGGTAAAAAGTCTGATTGATCCCCTTCTCCATAAACTCGATCTTAGGAGTGGTACTCACAGCACCAACCGGGATGATTCTCACCGGAATCCTGGGCCCCAATCCCGACAAAAAAGCAACCCCTGTCAGCTGCCCCAAGGGCACTGGGATCTCCTCATTGGCAGTTGTATTAATGGCGCTTTGAATGCGGTTGGTCAAATTAGATACTATATTGTTAATCTTGCCCCACTCAAAACCGACACCGACAATTCTCCCTCCCTGATCCTTTTGAAAATGAACCAGTTCAGCCGAATCAATGCCGGTCACCATTATGGCCTGGATAGCATTGTTGATCGCCCTTGTGGCAATGTTTACCCCTCGCTGTTCAGCCCACCGTTGAACTACAGGCTTTACCCTCAGGTCTACATACCAGAATGCAACGACGGAAGACACAGTCAGGAAGAAAACCAGGAGGCTTACAATAACCTGAACCTCACGAAAATAACCTCTCAGATCAGGTGGGCGATTCCCGGGCCACCAGCGTCCCTGCACTACCACTCACCACCTAAAGGATCGGTACTTACATATATATCAGAAGGAGCACTCTTCATGCCCCAGCTGCCGCAGGTCGACAGATAATCCACATACGGCCTGTACCGGAACCGCCCGCAACCTGATTCACTCGCTTATTCTTACCCTAGCAAAGCGCCGCTTACCTATTTGGATCACCGCATCCTGTTCTGGCGTCCATTCGTAATCGACATCATCGATAACCCTGCCGTTGATCCTAACTCCGCCCTGCTGGATCAGACGGCGCCCTTCCCCATTGGAGCTCACCAATTCCGCCTTTACCAAGAGCCGTACCAGCCATATCCTTCCATCTTTCAAGTCTTCCTGAGTGAGGATAACCTCTGGAATATCCGCTGGAATCTGATTGTCCCTAAACACCCTGTTAAATTCTGCTTCAGCCTCCAAGGCCGCGTCGACGCTGTGGAACCTGGCAACTATTTCCCTGGCCAGCCTTCTTTTTGCCTCCATCGGGTGCAGCTCTCCGCGGCGAATCTTGTTTTCCATATCCCGAAGCTCAGCCATGGGAATATCGGTAATCAGTTCAAAATACATCATCATCAACTCGTCCGGAATGGACATGGTCTTGCCGTACATCTCGTAAGGAGGCTCGTTGATCCCGATGTAATTGCCGAGGCTCTTGCTCATCTTCTCCTTGCCGTCTAATCCAATTAAGATGGGGTTGCAGACACCCACTTGGGGCTCTAACCCCATGGTTCTCTGCAGCTCTCTACCCACCAGGATGTTGAACTTCTGGTCTATTCCTCCCAGTTCAATATCGGCCTCAATGGCTACCGAATCATACCCCTGCATCAGGGGGTAGATCAGTTCATGCAAGCTGATCGGCAGCTGATTCTGCATGCGGTTGGCAAAGTCTTCCCGCTCCAGCATGCGGGCTACGGTCATCTGCGACATGAGTCTAATAACATCCTGGAAAGTCATCTTGCTGAACCATTCGCCGTTGTACACTACCCGGGTTTTCTCACGGTCAAGGATCCGGAAAACCTGTTCTTGATAGGTACGGCAGTTCTCCAGCACCTGCTCGTGGGTAAGCTGCGGCCGAGTCTTGTTGCGCCCGGTGGGATCGCCCACCATGGCTGTATAGTCACCGATGATCAAGATCGCCTCATGTCCCAGATCCTGAAACTGCTTCAGCTTCAGCACGGGGATTAAGTGTCCCAAATGCAGATCAGTGCCAGTTGGGTCAACTCCAAGCTTCACTTTAAGAGGTTGCTTGTTCCGCCGTGCTTTTTTGAGCTTTTCAACCAACTCCTCCTCTGGGAAAACCTCTTCTGTGCCTCGGGTTATAAGCTCAAGTTCTTCTTCCAGCGACCAAACCTGGGTAGACATTTACCTGCTCCTTTCAAAACGCGAATTCGATTGGATATCAGAAACCGGATCTAAAAGGCCTCCCATCCACTAGGGACGAGAGGCTCCCGCGGTACCACCCTAATTAAGCAGTATCTCCCAAGAGAGTTACTGCTTCACTCTTGCCCATAACGGCAGCTGCCGTTCCCGCCTACTTGCCGCCGGCTCAACCGCGGTTTCAGCGAGAAAGCTCCAGAGTGTACTTCACATCCCCCGGGCACCGGTTTCCACCTGTTCCGGCTCTCTGTGGGCCCTGAAAAGATGCTACTCTCTCCTTCATCGCCTGTTTCTTCTCCAAGCTGTTGTACCTGGACTTTGCGTCGATTATAGCACAGCCGGTCTTCAATGGCAACTTCTTAGGAATCGTGAACCTTACAGCCCGAAGGCTTCTTTTAACTGCCGCAAAAGCTCCTTCTCATCTTCTTCCGGTGAATCTCCCACTGATTCATCTGCTTCCCTGCCTGTATGTGATTCACTAGAGGCAGGTTCATCAGGGAAAGGTGGCTGCGGCTTCGGTTCGTCTGTCAGACTGGGTGCCGATGGAGCCTGCTGAGGCGGCGATTCTGTCGACGGCTCAACGGTGCTTGGTCTTTGATCAGGCAGCGACTGTAAACCATCGTCTCCACTGGACACACCGGACCCGCTATCCCCTGCATTCCCGTTCTGTTCCGGCTTCGGAGTAAAGAAGTCCCGCAGGTAATCAAAGAGCGTCTTTACTCTCGGGGAGTACTCCTTGGGCTCGGTGCCTTCGATGAAGATTTCGTACCGCATCTCGCTCGTGGGAATCGTTCCGTTGTCCCGGGCCAAGAGCCCAGTCTTGGTGTCGATCAGTATTCCCTCAACGATGCCCTCTGGTTTTGGGAAGTCCTCCACCGGCGTATCCTTAAGGACGCGCCGCATGAAATCACTCCACATTTCAGCCGTGTTCCAGCTGCCGTAGCGAACACCTTTGTACACCATCTCCTGACTCTGTTCGTCATCACCCATCCAGATCCCGGCGGCCAGGCTGGGAGTGTAACCTATGAACCAGCCGTTGGTGTAGTTTTGAGCTGTACCGGTCTTGCCGGCTGCCGGTCTTCCGATGGCAGCCTGCCGTCCGGTTCCGCGCTCAACTACCCCTTTCAGCATATCGTTCATGATGTAGGCAGTCTGTTCGCTGATCACCCGGTACCCCTGTGCCTTATGCTCGTAGATCACATTGCCGTCAGCATCCACCACTTTGGTGATGGCCACTGGAGGTACCTTCACCCCCTGATTGGCAAACACACCGTAAGCCGATACAATCTCAAGCAGCGTCACTCCGTGGGTAAGGCCTCCAAGCGCCAAAGGTGCAAGTCCCAAATCATTGTAACGGCCCTCTTCCACCAAGGTGGTGATCCCCATCTTCTTGGCTAGATCTACCACATCCCTAATTCCCACTTCATCCAGGAGCTTAACTGCCACAACGTTGATGGAAAGCTCCAATGCTTCTCGGAGGGTAATGGGTCCGCGATAGTCTCTGTGGTAATTCTGGGGCGACCATGTTTGACCGTTGGGCATCACATACTCCACCGGTTCATCAACCATAACGGTTGCTGGGGTGTATCCTTTCTCAATCGCCACGGTGTAGATAAACGGCTTCATGGCTGAACCGGGCTGCCGCTTGGCTTGAACCGCGCGGTTAAACTTATCCTCCCCCCGACCTCCAACCATAGCCTTTATATGCCCATTCCGAGGATCAATGGCCACCAACGCTCCCTGTGGCTGATGCAGACCATTTTTGTCTACTCGCCCGTTGGGCAGCGCTTTGAGCAGCACCTCTTCAGCAATCCGCTGCATATTCAGGTCCAAGGTGGTGTATACCTTCAAACCACCGCCGTAAACCATATCCTCCCCATACCGCTCCAACAGCTCCTGCAGTACGTAATCAATAAAGTACGGGGCAACCTTTTCCCGCGGCTTGCGCTCCACAAGTTGGATGGGAACTGTTTTAGCCGCCTCAGCTTCCGCTCTAGTTATATAGCCCAAATCAGCCATCCGACCCAGGATCCAATTGCGGCGGTTCAGGGCAGCTTCAGGATACGAAATGGGGCTGTAGTACACGGGACTCTTGGGGATTGCGGCCAGCAGAGCCGCTTCAGGCAGAGTCAGCTCCTCTACACTTTTGCCAAAGTACATCTCTGAGGCTGCCTGCACCCCATATGCGCCGTGCCCGAAATTGATAATATTGAGGTACGCCTCCAAGATCTCCTCCTTGGAATACTTGCGCTCAATCTGAACTGCCCACAGTACTTCCTGCAGCTTCCTAGTCCAGAGTTTTTTCTGAGTTAGAAAAGCCGTTCTGGCTAGCTGCATAGTGATGGTACTTGCACCCTGCACTTTTGCACCGGCTCGTATGTCCGCGATAACGGCCCGTACGACGGCTTTAAAGTCGATTCCGTGGTGCTCGTAAAAGCCGTCGTCTTCCGCAGCCAAAATAGCATCATGCAAATACCTGGGTATCCTGTCAATACTTACCTCCACTCGGTTCTCAGTGAAGAACCTAGTCAAGACCTCCCCGTTAGCATCGTACACGTAGGTAGTCAGTCTCGGTGTAAACTCGACATCTGCCAGCGACGGAGCGCTTCTCAAGAAGCCGGCAATAACGCCCAGGCCGGCACCGGCAAGAACAGATATGATAAAGACCGTTAAGATCAAAAGCCGACGCCTTCGCCTTTCCGTTCGGCCGCTCACTTCACGGTTCCCCCTTCCTTCCCCTCACAGCGTAACTTTCTTCCCGCCCGCTGTCAAACTCCGCTCCTCATCCAAGTTCAGCCACGGTCACCCCATCTCCACCTTCACCAGGTCCGCCAAAGTGAAAGGCTTTCACTTGAGGATGGTTTTCCAAGCGGGCCCGAACGGCTGAACGGAGAGCCCCCGTGCCTTTACCGTGAATAATCCGGCAGCGGGACAGTCCGGCCAGCAGTGCATCGTCTAGATACTTGTCCACTCTCTCTAATGCTTCCTCTACTGTCAGGCCCCGTAGATCCAGTTCGTTGGAAATGGAAACAGCCTTGCTCGACTGGAGCTTTACCGAGTTCCGGACACTAACGGCAGG
>DUMM01000121.1 GCA_012839845.1 Bacillota bacterium
GCCCCTGCTGGCTCCAGACTCCCTCCGGCAGCAGGACCCCTCTGACCTCTACCGTCAGGCGCTGCCGAGAAGGGTTATCCGAGACCGCCTCAAGTACCTGAGCAATCACCGACACAGGGCCCTCAGCCTCTGCAAGGCAAGCTAAACCGTTTTGCACGCTGTACCAGTAGGAGCTGAAATTTGCCGCCCCGGAAAGCACAACGAGAACCGTAAGGACCGCGTGACCGATCCTGCCGCGGCCCCTAAGGACCAGCCGCAGACAGCTGATGACCCACCAGAGGGCAGCGGTTGTCCAAGTTAGGTAAGGCGGCAGGGCCAGCTCCTTGGCCAAGACTATCCCCATTGCCGACCACAGGCTGAGTTTAGCTGCCTTGGAATTCCCCAACCAGCAGGCAGTACATCGATGCAGCCGCCTCAGTACCGCAGACACGTCCTCCCGCACCCTTAGCGGCTTTGCCAACAGCTTCATTTCACCACCGCTGCCTGGCCAGCCTCGTTTGCAATACCGTCGGCGCCGTAAGCTGTTCCATCAGCTACCGTCACCAGGGGCCGGAGCCGCTCCAGGATTTTGGGCCCAATGCCCTTCACCTCCAGCAGCTGCTCCACATCAATAAAGGGGCCGTAGAGTCTGCGGTACTCTATTATCCGCTCAGCCAGAACAGGCCCAATTCCGGGGAGCAACTGCAAAGTCTCTTTAGATGCCGTGTTGATGTTGATCCGTTCCTCAGCAGGAACAGTCTTGCCGCCTTCTTCTTGGACCAGCTCCTCCGGTGTGCCTTTCTCGCCTTCTTCCGATACTGCCCTCAGTGAGCCGTCTTTGCCGCCGTCTGCGGCGTCCTGGAGTATTTGCTGCCCTTCTTCTCCCTGCTGTCCCACCTGCCCAGGTTCTTCCGCCCACAGTACAGGATCTACCTCGACCACCAGGTCGCCAGGACGCACCCAAAGGCGAAATCCGCTCCCCATAATGATCAAGCAGGTAAGAAGCAAGACGACGATCTGTTCTGTGCGGGTAAATCTTTCGCCATCCACTGCTGCACCCTCCTTAGCACTGCTTAATGCTTAGTTTATTATTATTTAACTTATCTTCACCGATGATTTTTCCTGCTTAACTTCTTCCTCACTCTTCCGCTTCCGACCGAGAAACAAAAAAAGAGCCGCCTTGTTGACGGCTCCTTGACTAGCAGCACCTCTGATCGGTTCCTCGCCTCATATTCATCATGTCCTGATGTTTTGCCACCGCAGCCGCCTGCAGTACCGCGGCTGCGGCTTGTCATCAGCACCGAGCTTTACCACTCAGCCTCAGCTTCATCTGACTACGATGTTGACCAATTTACCCGGCACTACGATGGTCTTCACGATGGTCTTGCCGGCGGTATACTCCTGCACCCGGGGCAGGGCAAACACGGCCTCTTTTACGGTATCGGCATCGCTGTCCGCGGGGACTACAACCCGGTCTCTCACCTTACCGTTGATCTGCACAACTATAGTGAGTTCCTCTGCTCGAGTTGCCTCCTCGTCGTATGCAGGCCACCGCTGGGCATGGATGCTCTCCTCGTATCCCAGCCGGTGCCACAGCTCCTCCGTCACGTGGGGGGTGAAAGGAGCCAGCACTAACAGCAGGAGTTCCACTGCTTCCCGCACAACGCTGAGGTTCTGTTCATCCAGGGGCGTATCTTTGTACTGATACATGCCGTTGACCATTTCCATGATGGCACTGACAGCCGTATTAAAGCTGAATCGCTTATCTATGTCGTTGGTGACCTTCTTTACGCTGGAGTGAACAATTCTCCTCAGCGTCCTCTCCTTCGGACCCAAATCGCCTTTCACCTCAGGCGACACATCCTTGATGAGGTCCAAGTAATCGACCACCAACCTCCACACCCTATTGATAAACCGATAAGCCCCTTCGATCCCCTCATCGCTCCACTCCAAGTCTTTGTCCGGCGGTGCAGCAAAGAGGATGAACAGTCGAGCAGTATCGGCCCCATATTGCTCTATGATGTCATCTGGGTCAACCACATTCCCCTTTGACTTGGACATCTTTGCTCCGCCTTGCAGTACCATCCCCTGGGCCAGGAGATTCCTAAACGGTATCTCGCTGCTTACCAAGCCCAGGTCTGACAAGACCATCTGGATGAAGCGAGAGTACATCAGGTGGAGTATAGCATGTTCTACGCCGCCGATATACTGGTCCACTGGCATCCAGACATCTGCCTTCTCCTTGGCAAAAGGCAGTCGGTCATTGTGTGGATCAGTGTACCGCAGGAAATACCAGGACGAGTCGATGAAGGTGTCCATAGTATCGGTCTCCCGTCGGGCGGGTTTGCCGCAGCGGGGACACGTCGTGTTGACAAATTCCTCACAGTGAAGAAGAGGAGACTCCCCGGTGGGTCTAAACTCCACATTGGTGGGGAGCATTATCGGCAGCTGTTCCTCCGGCACCGGAACTATCCCACAGCTGTCACAGTATACGATGGGAATCGGCGTTCCCCAGTAGCGCTGCCGGGAAATCAGCCAGTCCCGCAAGCGGTAGTTGACCTTGTGCCCTCCCCGGCCTATGCTCTCCAGATACGCGGTGATTTTCTCCATGGCCTCCCTGCTGGGAAGACCGGTAAACTGCCCGGAGTTGACCAATATGCCCTCCTCCACATAGGCCTCTGTCAGTTCGCCTGCGGGCTCCTTTCCTGCTGGGATGACTACTTCCCGTATGGGGAGCCCATACTTCTTGGCAAAGGCGAAGTCCCGGGTGTCATGGGCCGGCACTCCCATCACTGCGCCGGTGCCGTAGCTGCCCACCACGTAATTGCCGATCAGAATTGGAACCCTTTCATTGTTCATGGGATTGACAGCATATCTGCCGGTCATAATACCCTTCTTTTCTGTATCCTCAGCCGTGCGGGTAATCTCATCCTGCGCCATTACCTCTTTTAGAAAAGCTCTGATCTCTGCCTCATTCTCCTGACCGGCAATCAGCTTGTCCACCAATGGGTGTTCCGGCGCAACCACAACATAGGTTACGCCAAATACCGTATCGGGGCGGGTGGTAAAGACCGCCAGCTCTTCTTCCAATCCCTCGACAGCGAAGCGGATCTCGGTGCCCTCACTGCGTCCGATCCAGTTGGCCTGCATAACCTTGACCTTCTCCGGCCAGCCCTCCAGCTGCTCCAAGCCGTCCAAAAGCCGGTCGGCATACTTGGTGATCTGGAAGAACCACTGCTCCAGATTGGTCTTTTCCACCACTGAATCACACCGCTCGCACAGTCCCCCCACCACCTGTTCATTGGCCAGCACCGTGGCACAGGAGGGACACCAGTTGACGGGCGCAGATTTCCGATAGGCCAACCCATTCTTATACAGCAGCAAAAACAGCCACTGAGTCCACTTGTAATAGTCCGGCTCGCAAGTAGTAACTTCTCTATGCCAATCGTAGCTGAAGCCCAGGCGCCTCAGCTCCCGACGCATATGGCTGATGTTTGCCTGAGTCCATATATGAGGATGGATGTTGTGCTTTATAGCAGCATTCTCAGCCGGCAGGCCGAACGCATCCCAACCCATAGGGTGCAGGACACTAAAGCCCTGCATCCGCTTGAACCTGGCGATGACGTCGCCGATGGAATACACCCTGACATGTCCCATGTGGAGGCGTCCCGATGGATATGGGAACATCTCTAGACAGTAATAGCGAGGGCGCTGGTCGTCTTCCACCAACGCGTTGAGCCCCGTATCTTCCCAGTACTTCTGCCATTTTTCTTCTATCTCATGAAAATTGTATCTGTTACCCATGTAAGTACCCCCATTCCTTGCTAGTCTGCTCCCAAGGCCCATCAAAAAACCCGTCCCTTAAGGGACGGGAATCTATGTCCAAACCCGCGTTACCACCCTTGTTGGCAGCCCATGCCATCAGATACCCATGGGACGCCGCTGTCCGCGGCTGCTGCCCGCTCTCAGCCTGATAACGTCGGCCATCCGGAACCGGCTACTGCAGTTCACCGGTCCATCTCCGAGGCGAGATTCGGTATGCTCTGGGGCCGGTTTCCACCTACCCCGGCTCTCTAGTCCCAGACAGCCCTACCTACTGCTCCTCTTCCTCGATGTTCCATATCCATTATTCACAAAGCCATTATATGCAATGCCGCCGCAAAGATCAACTCTGCATAATCCCTCAAAGCCCCACTTATACTATACTCGCCGGCTCAAATAGAGCAAGGGGGTCTGCCCAATGGATAAAGCGCAAAAGGACCGCCGGGAACGCTATCAGCAAATGGTGAGGGAAGCCACTCCCCAGCCGAACCGCTGGCGGAATGCAGTCATGGCTTTTATCACTGGGGGTGCCATCTGCACCGTCGGCCAACTGCTTTACAATCTCTTCGAAAAGGTAGAACCCTCTCGCCTGGAGACTACCGCCGTTACTCAAGCTGCCATGATCGCCTTGGGCGCAATAGCCACCGGCTTGGGCTTCTATGACTGGTTGGCTGAGCGGGGCGGTATGGGCGCCGCCGTTCCCGTCACGGGGTTTTCCAATACCGTTGCATCTGCTGCCATGGAGTTTAGGCGGGAAGGCTACATTCTGGGAATGGGAGCTAAAATGTTTGTCATCGCCGGACCGGTGCTGGTTTACGGTATTATCAGCGGGTTTGCCGTCAGCCTGCTGCGGGCAGTGCTAACCGGCAGCTTGTTCTGACCCCCGCTGGCATAGATGCAGGGACACCGGACTGTAAAGCCAATGGGGTATACCGGGAGGTTCTGGTCTTGTCTAAACGCCTTGGCTTACAAACCATCGTCTTCCAACAGGCTCCCCGCATAGCCAGCTGTTCCACCATCGCCGGCCCCAAGGAAGGGGAAGGCAATTTTGGCTCCTACATAGACAAACTGGTGGACGACCCGATGATGGGACAGCTGACCCCCGAGAAAGCAGAACGGATGATGCTTTATCTCGCGTGTCAGGATGCTCTGGCCAAGGCAGCCCTCACCGAAGATGACGTACACTTTTTTGTCGGCGGCGATCTGCTTAATCAGATCATTTCTTCCAGCTACTGTGCCCGGGACCTGGGCATACCCTTCCTCGGAATCTACGGCGCTTGTTCCAGCATAGTTGAAGGACTGGGACTGGGATCCCTCATAGTTGACGGCGATTACGCCGACTCGGTCTTGGTCGCCACTTCCAGTCACTACCAGGCCAGCGAGCGCCAGTTTCGCTATCCCGTCGAACTCAACATCCAGCATAGGAAAAGCAATCAGTGGACTGTGACCGGAGCTGCAGCGGCAGTCTTGAGCAAGAGCGGAACAGGCCCCAAGATCACTGCGGCTACCTTTGGACGGGTGCTGGATTACGGCATTAAAAGCCCAAACGACATGGGCGCCGCCATGGCTCCGGCAGCTGCCGATACCCTCTGCCGCCACTTCGCCGACACCGGCAAAACTCCCGGCGATTACGACCTGATCCTAACTGGGGATCTGGCCGCAGTGGGACAGAAACTCTTTGTGCAGCTGGTAAAGGAAGCCGGCTATACCCTAGGCTCCAAGCACATGGACGTCGGTGCTTCTATGTACAAGCCTACCCAGCAAGTCGGTGCCGGCGGCAGCGGCTGTGCCTGTTCAGCCATCGGCATCCTGGGCTATGTGGTTAAGGAGATGCTGCAGGGCAACCTGCGCCGGGTGCTGGCTATGGCTACCGGAGCCCTGTTCAGTCCGGTGTCCACCCAACAGGGGGACAGCATCGCCGGCATTGCCCATGCAGTAGTCATCGAAGCGTGACCTAAACCTAGACTGCGTTGTCTGTATTCCAACATGTCCTGGGAAAGAAGGTTAGTCGGTGGACTATCTCATCGCATTCCTTACCGGTGGAGCTATCTGCGCACTTGCCCAGATCATCTATGACAACACCAAACTCACGCCTGCTCACATTGTGGTGGGTTTTACAGTCGCGGGAGCTTTGCTGGGTGGTTTGGGACTCTACCAGCGGTTTGCCGAATTTGCAGGCGCGGGTGCTATCATCCCTGTGAGCGGTTTCGGAAATTCCATAGTGATGGGAATGCTCTCTGAAGTGGAGCGCCTGGGGTGGGAGGGTCTCTTTACCGGTGCTTTTGAGAACACAGGTTTAGGCGTCACCGCAGCCATCATATTCGGAAGTCTGATGGCGGTGCTCTTTCGGCCCAAAGGCTGACAGCCAAAGAACAACTGAGGACCTGCAGTCGGTAGCCCTCTACAAAGGCTTGCGGCAGTGGAAGGTGATTCGCTCAGCGGTGGGCCCCGGTGGTTCAAGAGTGAGATCGGCATATTCACCTAACAGCTCAAGACCTGCCCTTGTGACGAGTTCCCTCAGCAGTTCAGGCGGATATGCCCTTTCCACATGGCTTTCCGACAGTTTCTCAAACAGCCCCGATTGCGTTTGGACAAAGAAAACCAAGTCCATGCAGCACAACTGTCTTTCGGGATGATATTCGTTTTCCCAAAGGTAGGCAAAATCCCCCATATCCTCAGCATAGACATGGTTCCCGTAGACAGTGGCCAGCTTATGGGCGGTGTTCACATCAAAAACAAAGTGGCCCCCGGGCTCTAAGACTGCTGCCGCCTTTGCCAGCACCTGGGCAACTTCCTCGACTTCCAGAAGATAATTCAGGCTGTCGCAGAGGCACAGAACTAGATCATAGGTGGAGGGGAGCTCCAAACGCCGCATATCTTGGCAAATGAAAGTAATCTCAAGCCTCTTGCTTCGGGCCCGCTCTTCGGCGATGGCCAGCATCTCCGGTGAGCGGTCCACCGCCGTCACCTTCAGACCCCGCTGCTGCAGCCGGTATGAAAACTGACCCGTGCCGCAGGCCAGATCCAGCACCCGCTTCCCCTCCAGCCGACTGGCGAAGGCCGGTCCTTTAACGCTGTTTTTTCCGTCACCCGCTTTCCGGCCCCCACCATCCTCGGCCCTTTCCACTAGGCTCAGGACATACTCGCACCAGTAGTCATAGTCAATGTCATCCATCAGCTGATCGTAGTACCTCGCCAGCACTTCATAAGCTTCTACCTTATCCACCAGCTGATGCTCCTTTTCCCGTGCTCGCTGCATATCGCGTTAACCTCTAACCTGATCCCGACCAATCCCTGGCA
>DUMM01000018.1 GCA_012839845.1 Bacillota bacterium
CCAGAAGACCCGAGCTCCAAGATGCTGTTGACTGCGTTCTGACCTTCAAGGAGACCGATGCCCTCTTCAAAGCCGCCGAGGTAGATCTGGCCGCCATCGGGGAAGATGTGCCCATGGAGGATGCATCTCACGATGGACGTATCTACGCTCGAACAGAGGGAGTCACCACTGCTATCGCCAGAGCTGCCAAGCGCATAGACCCCACTATCACCGTCAATGCGGTACACGGTGACGGCATCGGAGAATGCATGACTTTGCTGAAGCTGGTGGAACAAGGAAAGCTGGCTGCCAACTTCATGGAAGGAATGGGTTGTGAGGGAGGGTGCGTAGGAGGTCCCGGCACTATCATTCCCAAAGAGAGAGGAAAGGAAAACGTCAACAGCTTCGCAAAGACATCTGCCGCACTGTCCGCTTTAGATAACCACAAGGCAGAAGCATGGCTGCTGGAATATGGGGAAAGAGTGAGGCTGACAACCGGCCGCGCAGCGGGAACAAAACCGGTGGAAGCACTGCGCTAATTGTCCTTCATCTCCGCAGCATACTGTGCAAAAAACAGACAAGTGCCACACCGTAAGCTGCGATGTGACACTTGGTGGCGCCCCCGGCAGGAATCGAACCTGCGGCCAACAGTTTAGGAAACTGCTGCTCTATCCCCTGAGCTACGGGGGCAAGTCTTTCCGCTTTTGTCCATCCGCGGCGGTCAGCAACCGCCTCGCTGCATGCCCATTGTACCTCAACTCCTTGCTTCCGTCAAGTCATACCAAACTCATTCAGTGGTTTTGCCCATCTTATCCACAGCAATGTTCCGGTTCTACACAAAGTTATCCACAGGTTATCCACAGAATGTGGATAGATCAAACTTGTGTTTGCGGCGCGCCTTTGTTTCGGTTCTGTTAAATCCCTTCACCTCCCCGCATAGTATGACAGCGGAGGTGCTGATTATGGAAGGGAAAAAGGGCGCCGTGTTCCTCGACCGGGACGGCACCATCATTGAGGAGGTCAATTACCTGCGGGATCCGGCCGATATCCGCCTGCTTCCTGGTGCGGCCGAAGGCTTAACCCGGCTGCAGGAGCACTACCCTTTGGTTATTGTTACCAATCAAGCCGGGGTTGCCAGGGGCTACTTCGATGAGCTGCACCTTTCTAGACTTCACCGGCATCTAGAACACATCCTGGCAAGGGAGGGCATCCACCTTGCGGGGATTTACTACTGCCCCCATCACCCGGAAGAGGGACGCTTTCCCTACCGACGAGACTGCCCCTGCCGCAAACCCAAGCCCGGAATGCTGCTGACGGCCGCCCGAGACCTGTTGCTGGATCTTTCTCAGTCCTATACCATCGGCGACAAGCTGTCGGATATCGGTGCCGGCAGGAACGCCGGCACTAAAGCTATCCTCGTCCGCACAGGCTGGGGCCAAGAAGAAGAGAGGCTGATTGGCGGCTCACAGCTTATCCCCGATTACGTAGCCGATAACCTGCTTGACGCGGCGGCATGGATCCTAAGGCAGCGCCCAAATACTGGAAAATAACCCCGGGGAACCCGCTGAATCTGCGCTACTTGCCCACACTGTATTCACTGCGGAAGTCCCGCAAAAACCGATCCACCGCCAGCTGCTGTTCTGCCAGGGCTTGGAACTTGCTGATAAACTTACGGGCAGGCCAATTGCTGGCTTTTCCATCCCGCCTGATATAGTACCGCAGGATGAGATGAATAATCTTGCGGGGGTAAGCCAACAGCGCGTATAGGACGGTGATCTCCTCTCCATCTAAAGGGGCAACAGATGAATAGGAATCCAGGAGCAGCTGAGCCGCCTGGAAATTCCAGTGCCGCTTTTTCAGCACATCCCTCAGCAGCTTGTATACGTCGGCAATCCTAATATCCCGCCGCAGCAGATCAAAGTCGATCAGACAGCAGCCTCGGTCATCGGCAATGACGAAATTTCGCTGTGCGGCATCGCCGTGACAGAAGGAACGGGCCTCCTGGGCTGCTGTCACCAGATCGTCGTACTTGGAGGTAGACAGCACACACCACCCGTCCTCGGCCCGGTCCAAGATCCAAGGATAATGCTCTACAAAGAGCCGATCGAAATTATCCAGCAGCGGTTTATGTTCCAGCTGTTCCCGCAGCTCCACCAGCTGCCGGAGAAAGGAGCTGAAGCGCCTAGGCCAGCGGTTCAGCCTGTTTCTGAGCTTTCCTTCCGGGGGAGGGTCATACCCTTCCGAAGCCTGATGAAACTCAGCCAGGGTCACTGCGGCTGCGGCAATATCTTCATCGGAGGTCCCAAAGCTGGGCTTCCGTCCTGCCAACCAATCGGTCAGGATGAAATTGCCCCCCGCCTCGTCCCGGCAGATCAACCTGCCCTCCTTAGTCTCGTGGGCTGCAGCAGTCTTGGTGAATCCCTTGGTTCTAAAATGAATGAGCGCCCCTTCCAGCGCTGCGACCCGACTCAAGCGCCGGTCAACTTCCTTGAGACAAAAGCTGCCTTCCACCGCCTCTACCCTATATACATCTTTGTACGAAGTGATGGACAAAGGCGTTATGGGCCACTTGGACAATACCCTCCATAGTTCCATTTCAGCTTTGCCCACAAAGTTCACCCTTCCCATAATTCCCGCTGTTCTCATCCTATGCCCACCAGCGGCGATGGGTGTCTTGGCCGCAAATTGACGAAAAACCAGAACAAACTCCTATCTCCCCTGCTGCTCCGCACACATAGGATTAACTAAAGTCCTTATACCGGCACCCGCTATGCTCACCACCAATCCTTAATCAGTGGAGGTGGAAAATGTGTCCAATGATAATCCCCGGTTCGGAAAGCTGACGCCCAGAGAAAAGGAAGTACTGCAGCTCATCGCCAAGGGCTTATCCAACGAAGAAATCGCCAAGACCCTCTTTATCAGTAAACATACGGTAAAAAACCATATAACCAACATCTACCGCAAGATGGGTTCCCGCAACCGCACGAAAGTCGCCCTATGGGCAATTCGCTACGGCTTGATCAGTTTGGACTAGTCCGGTGCGGCTGCTGTTGCTATAGATTCCTTAACGCCCAATTCAGTTTGAATTGGGTTTTTATAATTCCCCACGAAAAAAGGGGGGCAGCCTGCCCCAAACTGCCCGGCTGAAGGCCCGGCCGGGCCCTTGGGGTCCGAATGCCGCACCCCCTAGAAGGGAGGGATGTGGGATGAGCCTTTACAGCGACAGTGCCCAGTCTCTAGGCTCTGCCTAACTGCAAAGTCAATATATCTGTATGTGGCTTAGGAGCCGGCGGCTATGGGAGCCAGCTCCTATTTTCCCCCTCACCCATCGGTTATCTAGGCTGAGGCAAACAGCCCACAGCTTGTCCCAAGACGGGCCGACTAGAGATAGGCTGCCGGCACCGCCTCTGAAGCTATTTTGTCCTCAATCCACTGACGGCCGTCCCGGAGGATCTCCCGCACCGCCTCCTCGGTCTTGCCCTCGGCATACACCCTCAGCACCGATTCGGTTCCAGATAAACGAAATAGGATCCAACCTTCATCGCCCAATCTGAGCTTTAAGCCGTCCAGTGTTTCAACAGCGGTAACATTTCTGCTGCCCAGCCGAGAAGGGGGCTCCACACAAAGCTGGGGACAGGATTTTAGCGGCAGGTCCAGTCTCCGGTAAGACATTGTACCAAACTCTGCCGCCAGCTCGTCCAGTATAGACCGCAGCGGCTTACCTTGCTGCGCAACATATTCCACCAATAAAAGACCTGCCAAGATTCCGTCCCTATCCAATAGGTGTCGGGGAAACCCGTAGCCCCCGCTTTCCTCACCGCCCATCAAAACCGGTTCCCGGCGGCAGATTGCGGCGATATGCTTAAAGCCAATGGGCGTTTCCCTCACTGCCAGGCCGAGACTGCGGGCGGCAAAGTCAATGACTGAGCTGGTGGAAAAGGTCTTAACCACCGTTCCCTTGATTCCCCTGTTCTTAACCAAATGCATCAGTAGGAGCAGAAAAACCCGGTGAGAATCAACGTATTCACCCCGATGGTCTACTACACCCAAGCGATCACCGTCACCATCCAGAGCCAGCCCCAAATCTGCTCGGTACTTTCTAACTGCAGCACCTAAAGGCCTCAAATTGGCTGCGATAGGTTCGGGACTGCTGCCGCCAAAACCGGGGTTAGTCTCATCCCTGATGGCAATGACCTTAACTCCGTATTCCGCCAGCAGCCCTGCAAGATACCCTGCGCCAGCGCCGTACATACTGTCCACTACCACCGTCAGGTCCGCTGCTTCGGTGAACTGCCGCTTGTTAACCTGCTTTCTAACTCCATCTAGGTAAATCCCAGCCAGGTCCAGCTCCGAAACCCGGGAGGGCTTTCCAGGCACCGACGGTGCCGTTTCCGGCAGCAGTTCTTGAATCTTGCTGGTCACATCTTGGTCCACAGGACCGCCGTCAGCCGCCTTGATCTTGATGCCGTTATATTCAGGCGGATTGTGGCTGGCAGTGATCATAATCCCTAAATCCACCCCTAAAGCGGCAGCAGCAAAGGAAAGGGCGGGAGTAACGATTGGTTTGTCGGCAAGATACACTTCTACACCTTCCGCCTGCATGATGCCTGCTATTTCCCGGGCAAAGCAGCTGGAGAGAAACCGTGTATCATAGCCTACCACAACTCCTGCCTGTGCACCCAGTTCCTCTAGATACCGGGCAGCTGCCAGGCCCACCCGCCGGACGTTGGCAAAGGTAAAGTCGTCGGCAATGATACCCCGCCAGCCCTCGGTACCAAAGTGAATCTCCACTGCCTACACCTCCATGCTTCCCTCAGAGATACTCATCCCAACCTGCCCCCCGGATCCGGCCCAAAAGAGCTTTTACTTGCTGATCTTTATCCTTTCTGCAGATGAAAAGCACGTCATCGGTATCGATGACAATTAGGTCCTCCACCCCGATCAGGGCTGCTAATTTGCCGGGAGCAGACACAAAGCAGTTGGAACTGTCAATTTCCACAGCTCTGCCGGAAAAGACATTGCCCGCCCCGTCCTTGGGAGAGACCTTTGCCAAGGAACTCCAACTCCCGATATCCTCCCAGCCGAAATCACCGACCACCATGTACAGCCGGGCTGCCTTCTCCAGCACGGCATAGTCGAAGGAGATCCGCTCAAAGTCCGCGTAGACCCTTTGAATTACCTCAGCTTCGCTGGATTGGCCTAAGCAGGCCGTGATCTCCTCCAGGCTCTGCTTGAACTGGGGGTTGTACTTCTTTAGCAGTTCTACGAACATCCCAGCCCGGCCTACGACTATACCGCTGTTCCAGAAGTAATCTCCCTGCCTAAGGTAGCGCTGGGCCTTTTCAGTCTCGGGCTTTTCCCTAAACCGCTCGACCCTGTACACCGGGTAGCCGTCTTCCACGCGGATTTCTTTTCCCCGCCTAATGTAGCCATAGGAGGTACACGGCTCATCGGCGGCAATTCCGATAACCACCAATCCGTCCAGTGTTTCTCCGGCTTCTAGCGCCGCCTTCAGCACCCGGTTGAACTCCCCTTGGTCCAAGATCACGTGATCCGCGGGCAAAAACGCAATCACCGCTTCTGGTTCCGATAGGGCGATCCTGGCCGCCATCAGGCCGATGGCCGGGCCGGTATCCTTTATCCCCGGTTCGGTATAAACCCTGCTGACCATGGAAGGCGCAATGCTGCCGGTAATTATATCCCTAAGGTTCTCATTGGTGGTCACAAAGACGTT
This sequence comes from Bacillota bacterium, assembly GCA_012839845.1. Classification (GTDB taxonomy): domain Bacteria; phylum Bacillota; class Limnochordia; order DTU087; family DTU087; genus DTU087. Next base: position 5,714 of record DUMM01000018.1, read on the forward strand.
TTCACTGCCCACTAGAGCAACAGCCCGGTCCAGGGTGCTTTCCAAGAGAGTCTTACCCTCAAAGACCATCAGGGGTTTAGGCGCCCTCATTCTGACCCGGGGCCATAAACGGCTTCCATTACCTCCTGCCATTACCACGGCATAGGCCATTGACGACTTCCTCCTCAGCTCCGTTTCCAAGACAGCCGTTTGCCGCTGCTGGAAACCATAGGAGTAGAGTCCATCACTACAGTCCCTTCATCCTATGCAAATGCCTTTGTGAAAGTGTTAAGGAAGCGCTGCCGCAGTTCAGGCGATTTCAGCTTCCGGCGATACCGGGCCAAGAAATACTCCTCTGACCAGCGCTGTCTTTCATAATAGTACTGCAGTCCTATTTGCCAGTACTCGTGGGGAAAGTGCAAGAAGGCCGCTAGCACTGAAAAGGCCCGGTAATCCAGGGAAACGACGGAGGTATAAGCGGCAAGGATCCGTCTTGCCCGCTCCCAGTTCCAGTTGAGCAGCATGAGGTTTCGCAGCAGCAAGTCGGCTAGATCGTGAAGCCCCAGGTCCACGAGGCTGTAGTCAAAATCCAAGAATTTGATACCGCTCCCGTCCATCAATATGTTGTGATAAGCCAAATCCCTATGGCAGAAGGCCCGCAGCGACAGATCCTGACACAGTTCAAAGTAGTTGGAATCGGCCAGTTTCTCCAGTGCCTCAACTCCCTGCCGGTAATAACGGCTGAAATCTCGGAGATACAGTCGATCAAAGGAGCTCGGTACGGTTTTTTGTCTGGCTTCTCGAGCAAAGGCCTTTATCTGGTCCAGCCGGCGGGCGAAATGAAGAGGCCAAAAGCCCAGCAGCCAGCGGGTGTCAGGGACAGGGTCAAACTTGATGTTTTGAGAGGCATCGTGAAGGCGCCCCAAGGTCTCGGCCACCGCTACGGCATCCTTCTCATTGAAGTAATCACAGTGCCTGCCTTTGATCCAATCCATGAGAAAATAGAAGCAATCATCAAAGCGAAAATACCGGGAGCCGTCCCGGGCAGCAAGGGGGACCACGACCGCGGTGCACCCTTGTTTATCTATATCAGCCAGGGAATGGATGACATAATCCAGCTCAATCTGGGTGAGAGCCGATTTTTTCAAGGCTTTCAGACCTGCCGAGGTCTGTAGAACATAAATGGGGCCATCCTGGACGAACCCCTTAACTTCCAAGTCGTACCGGCTTTCAACCTCCCGCAAAAGCTCGGCTGCCGCCTCGGGATCCTGCCATTTACCCTGGATTTCTAGGGAAAACTGCATGGCTGCTCATCACCCTCTCTGGATTCCTTTCTAGCTTCAGCAAGAATTGAGCCTTGGCCCCATCGGCCACCAGCTGCTTTCGCAAGGCTTTAAGGCGAGAACGCCCCCGCAGGTAATGGGTTTTGCCCAGCTGCCAGTACTCCATGGGAAATGCGAGAAATGCCCCGATCAACTGGATCTCCTCCTCTGTCACGGGAAACCAATCCCCGTAACCTTCAAGAAGCAACCGAACCCTCTCCAGCTGCCAGCCTGAAAAGGTGCGGATTAGCTTTGCCAGGTCATCAATCCGCTCTGCCTGGGAGGCGTTATCGAAATCGATGAGGACAAACCTGCCGTCTTGGCGCTGGACCACGTTCCGAGGTATGCAGTCCCTATGGCAGACATACCCAGCCTGCTGGTCCCGCCGGACAATTTCTTCATAGGGAAGGTCTTGGAGTCTGTTCAGTGATGCCTCGGCGGCTGCGAGCACGGTCTTTTCCTGAGCGGCAAAAAGCCTGTCAAAAGGGCTGAGGGCCTGTTGGGCTGCCCTCAAAAACAGGCGCAGGTCCCGGCAGCGGCGGGCCAGTTTGTTCGGCCATGCTCCCCACTGGATGCGGGCCGGGTGGGCAGCCTTGGCGGGGTGAAAGCCGCGGCTGGCAGTGTGGAAACTGCCCAGGAGACTTCCTATAGCCCTAAGGGTTTGCAGATTAAGTTCAAAGTCGGTGTTCCCTTCCTGCCAAGCGGCCAAGTAATAGAACCGGCCGGCGATAGACAGACCCAGTTGTCCCCGGAGGGTAGGTCTGATGCTTTCCGGGTGGCGAAATCCCCGCAGGTTAAGATGCCGCACCAATTCGTAGACAAAGGGAAACTCCTCTTGAGGATAGGCAAAAGGCTTTAGGCGAAACAGCCCTTCACTTGTCTGCACCTTCAGGCAGGAAGAAACTTCTTCCCATCCTTCGAGGTTCAATCCGTATTCGGCCAGCATTTCCTTAAGGGGCAGGCGACTCCACTTTGGATGCGGGGCCATGTCCTGAAACTCCTCCCAGCTGCTGTGGCTGCTGCGCCAACGCTTGATACACCATCCAGGTTTCCGCAGCAGCCCTAGTCCAAGAGAACTTGGCCTTCTGTCGATATCCCCGCAAAACCAGCCGCTCTCTAAACTCACCGTCGGTCATTACTTTCACTACCGCTTCTGCCAAGCTGTCTTCGTCATAAGGGTTGTAAAGCAGGCCGCCGTCCTCCACCACTTCAGGAATGGACGCGGCAGCAGCTGCTACCACCGGTACGCCGCATGCCATGGCCTCCAAGGGCGGCAGTCCAAACCCTTCGTAAAGAGAAGGATAGACGAAAAGCTCTGCGGCGCTGTACAGATACGGCATATCCTCTTGAGCGACAAACCCCGGGAATTTCACCTCTTCTTCTAGCCCCCACTTGACCACCAAAGAACTCAGCTCCTCATAAGAACCGCCGCCGGCGCCTCCAACCAACACCAGCTGGCAGCGTTGAGGGAGCTCAGCCCTGATCCGGCGGAAAACCCGGACCAAGCTGATTAGGTTCTTCCGCCGGCTGAACCCGCCGACATTGAGGATATAGGGTTCTGTTATCCCCAGCTTGTCTGCCACGTGCTGCCTGGCCTCTTCCCGGGAGATAGGTCTGTAGATCGGCTCTGCCGCCTCGTAGATGACCGCGATTTTCTCCTCAGGCACGCCTAAAATCCGGACCAAGTCCTGCTTGGTGCTGAAGGATACGGCAATGATGTAATCCGCCGCTTCCACTGCCCGGGGCAGCTCCCGCAGGGCGATCTCCAAATAGTGCTTACTGCAGGTTTGAGGCAGCACAAAGGGAATGAGATCGTGGATGGTAACCACCAGCCTGGGACGGCGGTACCCGATAGGCGGCAGCCCAATGCCGTTGTGGGGATTGTGGTAAATGCTCAACTCCATACCGTCCCAATCGGGCGGGAGCTGCACCTCCCGCCAAAAATTGCGGTTCTTGTATTTACCTTCGGCCAGGTGAAAGCCGTCTCGCACCTCTACCCAGCTGCTGGGCGGATAAACCAACTTGTATTGATTTATAGGATCCGCGGCAAGCAGCTCCCGGATGAGCTGGTAAGTATACGTTCCGATGCCAGAACCCCGATACCACAAGGCAGCCCGGGCATCTATGCCGATTTGCACTGACTGCTCCCCCCAAGCTCCTACTTGAATCGCGACACTACAATATATGAGAATCGTTTCTCTCAGGAAATAGGAACCAGCCCGTCTCTATGCACCTCCGGGTCCTAGGACTCATAGTATGCCAGTGAAATAGACCTTGCTGCAAAAG
>DUMM01000122.1 GCA_012839845.1 Bacillota bacterium
GTATCGATACCTCTGCTCACCAGAATCCTGGCCAAGGGCGCTGAAATACCCAACTCCCGGCAGAGGGTCGCTTCTTTGGCGGGATCCCCAACTGCCAACTGCCAGCGGACACATCCTGTATTCATATATAATTCACTCCCAGCCGCTTGCTACTGCTGCTGCCTTCTAAATGGTCCAGCCCCCGACGGCAGTTCTTGAGCTTTAGCCTTCGCGGCTTCAGCTTCCTCTAAGAGAGTCTCCAGGCGCCGCACCTGTCCCTGGACACTCCGCAGCTTGAGTTTCAGCTGAATCTCCCGCACTAAAGCCAAAAGCCCGCCAAAGACTGCCCCAAAGGCCGCTGCCCCTAAAATGACCACCGCCACCGACGTGTTCCACTGCCACGTCAAGAAACTGACAGTGACCTCCATTGAGTTTTGAACCGCAAAGAGGGCAACAAAAACTGCAAAGACCAGGGCCAGGATCACATACACTACCAAGGGCTGCACCGCCTTCTCCACCCTAGAATCACAATCTAACTTATTCTCTCAGGGCACAGCTGTATCCTCTCACACAAAAACCCCTGGGACTGCAAACCCAGGGGTTAACAAGCTCATGTATCCCTTCGAGAAGGTGAAGGCTGGGTTATCCTCTCCGAACAAGCTCAGCCGGCTGAGCTTAACATCCGCTTCTAGATAAAGGTGAGAAGCAGTGACAAAAACATGAAGGCAACGGCTAAATACTTAGTAACCCGCTCCAAAACCTGATCAAGTCCTTTGACGCTGCGGAATAGCATCTGTGTGCTTCCTCCGCCGATGGAGCCTAGGCCTTCTCCCTTGCTTTCCTTGAGAATCACTGCCACTATCAAGCTTAAGGATACCAAAAGCTGGATTACCATCAGAGCTGTTACCACGCACTCCACCTCCTCCGCTCTTGGCCGCGATTTACATACTTTATCTTAGCATAGGAAGGGGAAGCTGGCAACTATCCGGCTTCCCCTTCGCTTCTGCTCTATACTACCACTTCAGGTTATAAAAAGCGGACTTGCCCGGGTAAACGGCCAGCTCGCCCAAGTCTTCGCTGATCCTCAGCAGCTGATTGTACTTGGCTACCCGGTCGGTGCGGGAAGGAGCACCGGTCTTGATCTGGCCTGCGTTGGTGGCAACGGCAATATCGGCGATGGTGGTATCCTCTGTCTCACCGGACCGGTGGGAGACTACCGCGGTGTATCCAGCCCGCTTGGCCATCTCGATGGCATCCAGAGTCTCGGTGAGAGTGCCGATCTGGTTGACCTTGATGAGAATGGCATTGCCTACTCCCATGGCAATTCCCTTGGCCAGCCGTTCTGTATTGGTGACAAACAGGTCATCGCCCACCAGCTGCACCTTACCGCCCAGTTCAGCGGTGAGCTTCTGCCAGCCTTCCCATTCCTCTTCGCTCAGGCCGTCTTCAATGGAGAAGATGGGGTATTTGGCCAAGAGGGACTTGTAGAATTCGATCATTTCATCGGTGGTCCGCTCCACTCCCTCACCAGCAAAGACGTACTTGCCGTCTCTGAACATCTCGGTGGAGGCTACATCCAGCGCCAAGCCTACATCTTCTCCAGGGCGGTATCCCGCTTTCTCGATGGCCTGAAGAAGCACATCCAGCGCCTGCTCATTAGACTTGAGGTTCGGTGCAAAGCCGCCTTCATCGCCAACGGCGGTGTTGAGGCCCAGACCCTGCAGCACGCTTCTCAGGCTGTGGAATACCTCAGTACCCATCCGCAGAGCCTCTGGGAACGATGGTGCACCCACCGGCATGATCATGAACTCTTGGATATCCACATTGTTGTCAGCATGCTTGCCGCCGTTGAGGATGTTCATCATCGGCACCGGCAGTTCCTTAGCGTTCACCCCGCCGATGTACTGGTATAGGGGGAGAGAGAAAGCTGCCGCCGCTGCCTTAGCCACTGCCAGCGACACTCCCAGGATAGCGTTAGCGCCCAGCTTCTCCTTGTTGGGCGTGCCGTCCAACTCGATCATCAAGCGGTCGATGGCCACTTGATCAGCGGCATCCATCCCGATGATCTCGGGAGCAATGATGTCATTGACATTGCTCACTGCCTTGAGAACACCCTTGCCCAAATAGCGCTTCTTATCCCCGTCCCGCAGCTCGATGGCCTCAAAAGCACCGGTGGAAGCGCCGGAGGGCACTGCAGCTCTACCTACAGAGCCGTCGGCCAAGACAACTTCTACTTCCACCGTAGGATTGCCCCGTGAGTCGAGAATTTCCCTGGCTATGACATCTTCAATAATGGTCAAGTTCACTACCTCCCTGTTGAAGTTATATTTTCTCAATTAAGGACCTTCCGGTCATCTCTGGAGGCTGTTCCAACTCCAAGAACTCCAGCACCGTCGGTGCAAGGTCTGCTAAAATGCCGCTCCGCGCCCTAATATCCTGCCGGTCAGTGATAAGTACCACCGGTACCGGATTCACCGTGTGGGCGGTGTGCGGTTCTCCCGTCTCGTAGTCGACCATCTGCTCAGCATTGCCGTGGTCAGCGGTCAAAATGACGTAACCTCCTCGGGCCAGCATAGCTGAAACAACTTGGTCGACGCACTGGTCTAAGGTCTCAACGGCCTTAACTGCAGCCGACAGAACGCCGGTATGGCCCACCATGTCGCCGTTGGCAAAGTTGAGGACAATTAAATCGTACACGTCGCTGTTGATGGCCTTTACAGCCTCTGCCGCCACTTCGGGAGCGCTCATCTCCGGCTTGAGATCGTAGGTAGCTACCTTGGGAGATGGAATTAGCTTCCGATCTTCTCCTGGGAATGTCTCTTCGTTTCCCCCGCTGAAAAAGTAAGTTACATGGGCATATTTCTCCGTCTCGGCGATCCTCAGCTGCCTAAAGCCAGCTTTAGACACCACTTCACCCAGAGTATTCTTAAGATCCTGGGGCGGGAAGGCATAGGGCACCGTAAAGGTCTCATCATACCGGGTCATACTCACAAAAGTGATCCGCGGATACTTCCTTCTCTGAAACCCGGAGAAATCGTCTTGTGTTAAGGCGCTGGTGATCTGGCGGGCACGGTCTGCCCTGAAGTTGAAGAATATCACCGAGTCCCCATCGTTGATGGTAGCGACGGGGCTGCCGTCCCCATCCACCACCACAGTGGGAACTACAAATTCGTCGGTCTCTCCCTGATCATACGCCGCGCGCACCGCTTCGCTGCCGCTGCCGGCTCTGCGTCCTTCCCCCAGAACCATGGCGTCGTATGCCTTCTCCGTCCGGTCCCACCGCCGGTCTCGATCCATAGCGTAGTAGCGCCCGGAGACTGTGGCGACCCGACCGACGCCTACCTGCTGCAGCTTGTTTTCAAGCTCCGCCATGTACTCGTGGGCACTGGCCGGCGGAACATCCCGTCCATCGAGAAATGCGTGGACGTAAACTTGCTTAAGGCCAAAATCGGCCGCCATATCCAAAAGCGCGTACAGGTGGTGACTGTGGCTGTGGACTCCCCCCGGGGAAAGCAGCCCCATGAGGTGCAGAGCCGTGCCCTTGTCCCGGGCTTCAATCATGGCCTTTCTCAGCCATCCATTTTTCTGGAACTCGCCTTCCCGCACAGCCTTGCTGATCCGGGCCACATCTTGGTACACAATGCGCCCCGCGCCGATATTCAAATGCCCGACATTGGAATCGCCCATTTGGCCTTCCATCAGGCCCACAGCCTCTCCGGACGCCAACAGGCGGTTATTGGGATACTTGGCGAAGATAGCATCTAGATGAGGCTTTCGCGCCAGATGAACAGCGTTACCTTCCTTCCGCTCGTTGATGCCAAATCCGTCCAATATCAGGAGACAGACTGGGTGTTTTGCTTTGGCCAATAGACATCCTCCTCTACAACAGACACATCAGCCCTGCTCATCGTACCTGACGATGCGGGCAAACGATGGTGCGTCTAGACTGGCGCCTCCTACTAAAGCGCCGTCGATCTCCGGCTCCTGCATCAGTTCTGCCATATTCTCCGGCTTGACGCTTCCACCGTACTGAATGCGGATAACTTCGGCTGTGGAACCACCATAGATTTCCCCTAAAGTGGCCCTGATCAATCCAATTACCCGATTTGCCTCCTGAGCTGTGGCAGTCTTGCCTGTGCCGATAGCCCAAATGGGCTCATAGGCCACAACTACACTTACAGCATCATCGGCCGATACATCGGCAAAAGCCTTCCTGATTTGGCTCTTCACCAGCGTCTCCGTCACCCCTGCCTCCCGCTGCTCCAAGGTCTCTCCGACGCAGAGTATCGGCCTCAAGCCGTGGGCAAGGGCAGCCTTTACTTTGCGGTTGACCGTCTCGTCGGTCTCTCCGAAATACTCCCGCCGCTCTGAATGGCCGATAATCACATACTTAACCCCCAAGGCCTTGAGCATCGGGGGTGAAACCTCTCCGGTATAGGCCCCGCTGTCCTCGTAGAAAACATTCTGGGCGCCGAGGGCGATATCTGTACCCTCGATGGCCTCCTTTACCACCGCCAGGGAGGTAAAGGGAGGACACAGCACCACTTCCCGGTCAGACAAACCGCCGAGGAGAGGAAGCAGCTCCCGGCAAAGGGCAGCGGCCTCCTCCGGCGTCTTGTTCATTTTCCAATTCCCTGCAATGATTGGAACTCTCAAAAGTATCGCCTCCGCAGTTATCTGTCGTCTAAAGCCGCAACTCCAGGCAGGACTTTGCCTTCCAAGAACTCCAAGGAGGCACCGCCGCCGGTGGATACGTGGGACAGTTTGCCGGCCAGGCCAGCTTGTTCAACGGCAGCTGCGGAGTCGCCGCCTCCCACGATAGTGATGGCATCGCTTTCTGCCATGGCCTCAGCAATGGCCCAAGTCCCTTTGGCGAAGTTGGGCATCTCGAATACCCCCATGGGCCCGTTCCACACCACTGTCTTGGCCGACTTGATCTCCCGGCTGAAAAGCTCTACGGTCTGAGGCCCGATATCCATCCCCATCCAGTCGGGCCGCATCTGATCTGCCGGCACTACTTCATATGCTGCATCGGCAGCGAAGCGGTCGGCAATGACAACATCCACCGGCAGGAGGAACTTAACTCCCCGCTGCTGGGCTGTCTCCATCAGTTCCTTTGCCAGGTCTATGCTCTCGGCATCCAGCAGGGATGTTCCAATCTCGTAGCCTTTAGCTTTAAAGAAGGTATAGGCCATACCGCCGCCGATTATCAACGTATCGACTTTCTGCAGCAGGTTCTTGATGACCCCGATCTTGTCCGCTACCTTGGCGCCTCCGAGAATGGCGACAAAGGGCCGTTCGGGATCCTCCAGTGCCTTCCCCATGATCTCGATTTCTTTCTGCAGCAGGAATCCCGCGGCTGCCGGCAGATACTGGGCAATACCGGCAGTTGAAGCATGAGCCCGATGGGCTGCGCCGAAGGCATCATTGACGTAAAGGTCTGCGAGGCTGGCCAGGCTCTTGGCAAACTCGGGATCGTTTTTCTTTTCCCCTGGATAGAACCGGACATTTTCCAGGAGGAGAACGTCTCCGTCTTTCAGCTCAGAAACAGCCTTTTCCACCTCGGGACCGATGCAGTCATCTACTTTTTTCACTTCTTTGCCCAGGAGTTCCGCCAGCCGCTTAGCAACCGGGTCCATCCTGAACTTATCTTCGGGCTTATCCTTGGGCCGGCCCAGATGGGATGCCAAGATCACCTTAGCCCCTTGATCAATTAAGTACTGAATGGTGGGGAGGGCTGCCCGAATCCGCTTGTCATCGGTGATATTACGATCCTCATCCATGGGAACGTTGAAATCTACCCTGACAAACACCCGTTTCCCCTTAACATCCAGATCCTTCACGGTGAGCTTATTCATGATCGATCCCCCCGTTTGAGAGATTCCCGTCAGATGAACAGAAAACGTCCCCGGTCAGTTCAAACGAGGACCTGACCGGGGTACGGTCAGACATGCCTGCATCAGGCACGGGAAGCCATGTACTTGACGAGGTCCACTACCCGCATGGAATAGCCCCACTCGTTATCGTACCATGCGACGACCTTGGCGAAATTGCCGTCAATGACTGTAGTCAGAGCAGCATCGACGATGGAGGAGCGGCTGTCGCCCCGGAAGTCCATGGAGACCAAGGGAACTTCGCTTACACCCAGAATGCCCTTCAGTTCCCCTTCAGCGGCCTGTTTCAAAGCAGTGTTGATCTCCTCAGCAGTGGTGCTCTTCTCCAGTTCAGCAGTCAGGTCAACCACGCTGACATCCGGAGTAGGTACCCGCATGGCAAAGCCGTCCAGCTTGCCCTTGAGATGGGGCAGCACCAAACCTACCGCAGCGGCAGCACCAGTGGTAGTGGGAATGATGCTCATAGCCGCTGCTCGAGCCCGCCGCAGATCCTTATGAGGCAGGTCTAGGATCCGCTGGTCATTGGTGTAGGCGTGGACAGTCGTCATCAAGCCCCGCCTGATGCCGAACTTCTCATCTAGAACCTTTGCTACCGGAGCAAGGCAGTTGGTGGTGCAGGAGGCGTTGGACACCACGTGGTGCTGTGCCGGATCGTACTTCTCGTGGTTTACGCCCATGACAATGGTGATGTCCTCATTCTTGGCAGGAGCGGTGATCACAACTTTCTTGGCACCCGCTTGGATGTGCAGCATTGCTTTATCCTTGGAGCGGAAAACACCGGTAGCCTCGACTACATATTCTACTCCCAGGTCTCCCCAAGGCAGGTTGGCCGGATCCTTCTCGGCAAACACCCTGATCCGCCGGTCGCCGACCACCAAATAATCGCCCTCAGCCCGCACATCATCAGCCAAGGTGCCGTGGACCGAGTCATACTTGAACAGGTGGGCAAGTGTACTGGCATCGGTCAAATCGTTAATTGCCACAACGTCGATCTCCCGATCGTGGAGGCATCCCCTGAGAACCAGCCGCCCAATTCGACCAAAGCCATTAATTCCTACTTTGACTGCCATCTTGTCATCCTCCTCTATATATATGACTTAAATACATAGACGTATTGCGGTGGGAAACTCAAAGCAATCGGGCTCAACACACTCATATCTTGGCAAAGTGGTTGCCCTGCACATCCCTCCCTTCGAGGCTGGCGTACATGAGACGGGCAGCCCCTTCGTCGGTGATGCACACATGCTGATAATGATTGGACATCACTGCCAGGGCGGCAGCTGCCTTGGTGTGACCGCCGCCTACAGCTACAACCCTCTTGATCCTACCCAAATCCTCCATCCTCAGACCTACACTCGTGGTGCTGTACACTATGCGTCCTTTCTCATCGAAGTAGTACCCAAAGGCTTCGCCCACAGCTCGCCTTTCTCGGAGCAGCTTTAGGTCTTCTTCCCCCAATCCCCGGCGTTTGGCCATCTCTTCCGCCGTGCCGATGCCGTGGAGAACCACATCGGCGCGCTTGATCAGGTCTAGCATCTCCTTAATCTTGGGATCTCCGCATAGGCTGGCAATAACATCTTCTCCCACATCGTCGGGAACATGCAGCAGCCGGTAGGAGCCTCCCAGACGCTCGGCAATGCTGGCTGCTATGGTGTTGGCCTGTTTTTCCACTTCCTCGCCCAGGCCTCCCCTGGCCGGCACCACCATCACATCCAGCTTCTCCGCGGAAGCGGGGAAGCTCTTGGCAACCTCGGCCAGTGTCGTGCCGCCGGTAACGGCCAGCACATCTCCGTCCCTCAACACCGTCTTGAGATATCTAGCCGTAGCCTTGGCCATCTCTTTTTTCACAGTCTCATCTTCATCCGAATCCCCAGGGACGATGATCACCTGCTGAAGCCCCAGCAGTCTGGCCAAGCGCCGCTCCAGTTCAGACAGTCCCCTCAGCTCCCGAACGTACTCCTTCAGCTCGCCTAAGATCCGTTCCCCCTCTTCTGTAACATGCATGCCGGCGGGATTGGATACCAACAGCCCCTGTTCCCGAAGTGTTTCGATCTCGTTGCGCACCGTGCGCTCCGGCAGCCGCAGCCGGGCAGCCAAAGCCCGCCGGCCCACTGGCTGGATGAAATATATGTTGCGGAGGATGGTATACCGCTTCTCCACCAATTCTGCTATCTCCGGAGCTATCTTTTTTATAACAGCCAAGTTGTCCATATCAGGGGATTGTACCCGGCCCTCCTGTTAACATTACTTAGATTCCTGCCAGAACGCCATACTAGCCCAGCAGAAAACCGCGAGGGGGTCTTGTGCTGTCCCGCCGCAACGCTTTCTGTCCCGCGAGTCCCAAAAAAAGAGATTGATTTCTCTCCCCTCCAATTTATTCTAGGCGGGCCGGCAAACTCCTCCATGACTGCTGGAAATTTCCTGCCCACCTCTCGCCGACCTCTCTTATGGAGTTCACTCTGCGTGTTCCTTGCGGATCTCTTCTGCAATGACATCCAGCTTGCGAAAGCGGTGGTTTACTCCCGACTTGCTCAACGGCGGATCGAGCAGCTCACCCAGCTCCTTAAGGCTGGCGTAAGGATACTGGAGCCGGAGGCCGGCCATCTCCTTTAGCTCTGGCGACAGCGATGCGAATCGGCCGCTGGCCATAATGAGCTTGATGTTTTCCACTTGGCGAAAAGCTGCCTCCAGAGTCTTATCCATGTTGGCAGTCTCACAGTTGACCAAGCGGTTAATCTGATTGCGCACTCCTTTTACAACTCGGACGTTCTCCAGCTGCAGCACAGCGCTGTGGCCCCCCAGAAGGTTTAGCAGCTTGGAGATCTGCTCCCCGTCTTTCATGTATAGGGTAACGTGTTTCTTGCGCTGGACAACTCCGGGGGCCAGGTCAAAGGTCTCCATAATGCCCTGAATGATTGCTGCCTGCTGAAAGCTGTCGGTGACGATCTCTAGGTGGTAATTCTTCCTAGGATTGGTCAGGGAACCCCGGCAGATGTACACTCCCCGGAGAAAGGCCTTACGGCAGCAGGGTTTCCCCCACCTTTCCTTACTATAGCGCTGGTGCACTCCCCTCAAGCTGCCCACGATTCTGGGCAGCAGAGGCTGATTGGGAATGCGGATAGTGTATACATGGTGCTTGCTGAACCGCACCCTGTGCCGTACCTTAATCTCCAGATAGGGCTGGTAAAGCTGCTTCAGGAGGCGGTAGGCCATCCTAGCGGCCGCAGCCTGCCCCACAATCAGCTCATAGCCCTGGACGGTCAGCGTTCCGTCAATAAACGCCAGCCCAGCCAGCTCTGCCATCTGACAGCAGCGCCGCTCCGGCAGGATCCGGGCCAACTCCTCCCTAACAGCACGGGAAAATCCCATCACACCGGGGGATTGCCCCCCTTCCCCCCCTTTTTCAGCCCAGGTATCGGCCGACCATTCCGACCTCTCTGCGGTTGCCCTTCGCCACTGAAGCCACTAACTCCTCTTTGCCGTACCGCTCTGCGTCACGCCTCTTCCCGCGGCAGCATATTCACAGCTACTGTTTCCCGACCCGTTCTCTACTCTCTGCCTGCACCTTTCCGGCGGTTAACGCCCGGGTGCTCTGTCTTGCCAGCATCATCTAATAAACTCTGTATTCACCAGCGCTTCCCCACATAGTATCCCCCGATCCCCTTTGCCTCATATTATTGTCAGGGGGCTTAACTCAATCCCTGTAAAAAGATCTCTGTCGGAGCATGAGACAGCGAAGCGGCAACCAGCGGGGTCCCCCGGTCACCACCCAAGAATCCGGGCCGGAAAGAATGGCGATGGGGCAGGAAAGCAGGAAACAGGACGGGAAACAGAGAAGCGCTAGTATAACCTACAGGCCGGGAAAGGATGAACATGACGATGAACGACACCCTCAACCAGCTGAAGTTCGTGCTGATCACCGGCCTTTCCGGCGCCGGCAAGACAGAGGCTGTCCGGATTCTTGAGGATCTGGGGTACTTCTGTGTAGATAATCTCCCGCCTGCCCTTATCCCCAAATTTGCCGAGCTCTGCATTCAGTCCGAGGGTAAGGTCAATCACGTCGCCCTGGTGTGCGACATCAGGGGTAGGGGCTTTTTCGACCACCTCATCGAAGTCCTGGAAGACCTGGAAGAATCGGGGTTCTCCTATGAAATCCTTTTCCTAGAAGCATCCGACGAGGCCTTAGTTCGCCGCTTTAAGGAGAGCCGGCGGCGCCATCCGCTGCTCCCCGAAGGCAGCGTGCTGGATGCTATCCGGCAGGAACGGCACAAGCTGGAGGAGTTAAGGGGGCGAGCCCATCGGGTCATCGACACCAGCTCCATCACTCCCCGGGAGCTCCGGCAGGAACTCAGCCGCTGGTATGGGGAGTCCGGCAATCAGAAGCCCATGACCGTGTCGGTGATTTCCTTCGGATACAAACACGGTCTGCCCCTTGACGCCGATCTAGCCGTCGATGTCAGGTTTCTGCCCAATCCCAATTATGTAGAGTCGCTGGCTCGTTTTACCGGCAACGATCCGCCGGTGCGGGACTATGTCCTCAAATGGTCGGTCACCCAGCGCTTTCTCCAGAAATTCCTTGACCTAATAGAGTTTTTGCTGCCCCAGTATGTGAAAGAGGGAAAGCAGGAACTGGTGATCGCCATCGGCTGTACCGGCGGCCAGCACAGGTCCGTTGCCATAGCCAACTACATTGCCGATTTTATCCGGGAACAGGGGTATGTGGTCAATGTTGAGCATAGAGGAATACTACAACGGGTTTGAAAGTCTTTGGCGCCGGTATGTAAAATGGTTCTACCCCGGAATGCGGGTAAAGCGCTGGATTCTCCTGATGATTCTGGGAGGAATTCTCACTGTAGGGGGCGGTGCTGTATTTGTCGGTCCGGAGCCAGTAATCGCCCTGGGAAGAGCCATCACCAATTGGCTGCGGGCCATCGGCCAGTCCAACAAAATATCCCTCATCCAAGAGCTGGCAGCCGTTGTAGCCGTTTTGGGGATAGTGCTCATCTGCATCGGCTTTCGGCAGGTGATCCGCTCCCTAATAAAGGATATTTTGCCAGCGGATCCCAAAGATCTTGCAGAGATTATCTTTCGCAAGCGGGGGCTGAGCAGAGACCCCGCCGTAGTAGTAATCGGAGGCGGCACAGGGCTTTCCACCATGCTCAGGAGGTTAAAGCTAAAGACCGGCCGTATTACTGCTATTGTCACCGTTGCCGATGACGGCGGCAGCTCCGGTCGGATTCGGTCCGAACTGGGCATTCCGCCGCCGGGAGATATCCGCAATACTCTGGTAGCCTTGGCCAACACCGAGCCCTTGATGGAACAGCTCTTCCAGTACCGCTTTGACTGGGGTAAAGGACTGGAGGGCCACAGCTTCGGCAATCTGTTTATCGCGGCTATGACCGACATTACGGGAGATTTTGAAGCGGCTATCCGCACCTCCAGCCAGGTACTGGCGGTCCGGGGCCAGGTTCTCCCATCCACATTGAGCTCTGTGACCCTGCGGGCAGAGTACGAAGACGGCTCTACCACCAGCGGTGAAAGCCTCATTCCCCAGCGGGGAAAGAAGATCCGCAGGGTCTTTTTGGAGCCGGAAAACTGCAAACCGTTGGAGGAAGCCATCGCAGCCATCGATAGTGCCGATGCTATTGTCCTCGGACCAGGCAGCCTGTACACCAGTGTCCTGCCCAACCTGCTGGTGCGGGACATCAGGGAGGCTGTCCGCAGGTCCACTGCACCCAAGATCTACATCTGCAACGTCATGACCCAACCTGGGGAGACTGAAGACTATAAAGCCTCCGATCACGTGAGAGCCCTGCTTAACCATGTGGGACCGGGGCTCATCGACTATGTAATCATCAATACAGCGGCCGTACCGGATGATCTGCTGGAGCGGTACCGCCGGGAAGGAGCGGAGCCGGTGGAGCCCGATGTGGAGGCAGTGGCGGCCCTGGGGGTAACTCCTATCACGGCCGAAGTGATCAGCATGACCAATCTAGTCCGCCACAACCCGGAAAAGCTGGCAGATGCCATCTGGCGGATTATATCCGAAAGGACGTCTGCCGGCACCTTGGGAAAACTGGTGAAACACCTTTAGCTGAAAAAAGCGTCATCGCCCGAGCAAGCAAAGCCCCTGGGAAGCTGCTGCAGGCGGCTTCCCAGGGGCTTTCTGCTCTCCTAAGGGCCGTGCCCGCCAATTCAGCGGGTAAGTTTTGATGCTGCAGCCTCGTCCAAGATGAAGGTGCAGTTGGGGTGAAGCTGCAGCACTGAAGCAGGTACCTTCTCCGTAACCGGTCCCTCGATCGCGGCGGCTACCGCCTCAGCCTTGCCCTCGCCGTTGGCCAAAAGGATAATGCTGCGGCTCTGCATGATGCTCTTGATCCCCATGGAGATGGCCTGCCGAGGGACGTCTTCTTCCTTCTCGAAGAAGCGGGCATTGGCCTTGATGGTTGAAGGGGTCAGCTGCACCAAACTGGTGGTGCTGCCAAAGGGTGTACCGGGCTCATTGAAACCGATATGGGCGTTATGTCCAATCCCCAAGACCTGCAGATCGATGCCCCCTGCGGCAGCGATCTTGGCTTCATACCTCCGGCACTCCTCCTCCGGATCAGGGGCAGCACCGTTAGGGATGTTGATCCTATCCTTGGAAATGTTGATCTTGCTGAACAGATGCTCCCACATGAAGTAGTTGTAGCTTGCGGGATGGTCTCGGTCCAGGCCGTAGTATTCGTCCAGGTTAAAGGTAGTCACCCGGGAGAAATCTAGGCCAGCCTTGTGCCTTCTCACCAGCTCTTCATACAAGCCTATGGGCGTGCTGCCGGTGGCCAAGCCCAAAACGGCATCAGGCTTGTTTTCCAGCAGCTGCGCAACCATATCAGCCGCCAGTCTGCTCATTTCAGCGTAGTCCTTGGCTATCTTAACCTGCAATGAATGTCACCTACCCTTTCCTATATCCGCTGGTAAACCACTTGGCCTCCAACTATGGTGGCCAAAGGATTGAGTTCAGAATCAAAGAGGGCAACATCTCCGTCTTTCCCCACAGCCAGGCTTCCCTTGCGATGGGAGATGCCGATGGTCCTAGCGGGATTGTACGAAGCCATCCTGACCGCCTCGGGAAGCGAGACTCCCAGCATCGTTACGGCATTCTTCACTGCCTTGGCCATTGATAGGGTGCTGCCTGCCAGCTCTCCAGTCAGAAGCCGGGCTGCTTCCGCCGTAACCTCGATATCCAACCCGCCCAACTGATACCTCCCTTCCGGAAGGCCCATGGCCCGCAGGGTATCGGTTATGAGCACTATCTTGTCGGGGCCCTTGGCCCTCAGCACCAGATCCATGGCAGCCCGATGGACATGAACCCCGTCGCAGATCAGCTCCACCGAAAAGCCGTCGCAGGTCAGGGCAGCTCCCACCACCCCCGGCTCCCGATGGTGAAGTCCCCGCATGGCATTGAAAACATGGCAGATATGGCTGGCTCCCCAAAGGTGGGCCATCATCACCTGCTCATATGTAGCATTGGAGTGACCAACAGCCACAGTTACTCCCCAAGAGCGCAGCCTCTTAACAGCTGCCTCCGCCCCATCCTGCTCCGGTGCCAGGGTGACCAGCTTGAGCAGCGGTCCAGCCGACCTCCAAATCTCCTCGAGCTCATCCAGCAAAGGAAGCCGGACGTATTCAGGGTTATGTGCTCCCCGCTTTTCCATATCTATGTAGGGTCCCTCCAGGTGAATACCCAAAACCCGGGCCCCGCCTGTCCCTTTTTCCGCAACTTCCCTAACCGCCTCCACCGCCTGCAGGGTTTCCCGATGGCCTGCCGTCACCGTAGTAGGCAGAAAGGCGGTGGTACCCCACCGGCTGAAAGTCTGTCCCATCAGCTCCAGAGACTCCCGGCTGCCATCCATGGTATCGCCACCGCCCCCGCCGTGGACGTGGATATCGATGAATCCCGGGGCTACATAAGCTCCCTGGGCATCCAGTACCGGCTCCACACCCTCAGGTGCCTGCCTATCGCTGCCGGCATATGAAATTACACCGTTTTCAATGACCACAGTCCCCGGCAGCACCGCAAAAGGTGTCACCAACAAACCGTTCTTGATGGTCATGCTTCCTTTGGGCAACCTCGACACCTCCCTGCTTTTTCCGGTTTTCGTCAGTTCGACAGCCATTTCCTGCCGTGGGAGACTGTCGCGGCGCCCTATGAACATATTCTTCCCAGACACCCCTCTTTCCATAGGCTGAGCAAAAGGAAGCTTGGATAAGGACCAAGACGGCGATCCTTTGGAGAATAAAGGGCCTTATCTGGAGAGATACTTAAGAAAGTATTCCCCGGCTGCTAAATGGGCAGGAGGTGCCGTCATTGAGGGAACGAGCCACGGAGGGACAGATTCCCCAAGGAGGGAAAACCGATGAGCTACCCCTTGCATCCCAAGGAACAACCAGTTCTCCCGTAGGTCAACTGAATCAGGAATGCCGAGGAGAGCATTTTTCACCATCGGCGCACCCTACCGCCCATGGGAGTCTTCCCGCTGCCTACGGCGAGGATTATATAGTGCTGCTGGCTAGGGACCCCAGCTGGCTTTTTGCCTATTGGGAAATTACCCCAACTGCCTGGTCCCGGGCGAAGGGCGAGCTGCGTGATGATGAGTGCCGGACAGTCCTGAGGGTCTATCTCTTGGATCCCGATGCCAAATGCCCGCAAGCCTACTTCGACATCACCGTCCAACCTTTCAGTCAATCTTGGTATATCCCAACGGGAAAAAGAGGCGGTTCCTACCAGGCAGGCATCGGCATCCGCACCCCAGATGGCAGTTACCTGGAAATCTCCCGTTCCAATATCATCACTGCACCCAGGGGAAGCCTAAGCCAGCTCATCGATGAAAGGTGGCTCACCATCGAAGAAGCTCATTGGGTCTCCCAGCACCGTCTGCCCGGTACCAGTCCCATGGAATGGCATAGACAGAGGCGGGGTCGAATAGCAGCTTTAGCTGTTTATCCCACCAGTCCCGGCCTTTTCAGCCCCATGGGAGAACCCCGGCAAAACAGGCAGTCGGAAAGCCAGCCGACGCAGTCTTAAGAGAGTTGAAAGGAGCATCGGTTTGTACTTAGGTTGCGTTTCTATTATCCTCCACGCCCACCTACCTTACGTACGCCATCCAGAGACTCCGCAGTGCTTAGAGGAACTCTGGCTGATGGAGGCAATTACCGAAACGTATCTCCCCCTCATCGACATGATGCGGCGGCTGCTAGGGGATAAGGTCCCCTTTCGCCTCACCATGTCCATTACCCCCACACTAGCTTGGATGCTCGCAGACGAATACCTGCAGCGGAAATACGCACAGCACATAGGCAAGCTGTGTGAACTGGCAGAAA
The DNA here is from genome assembly GCA_012839845.1 of Bacillota bacterium. Lineage (GTDB taxonomy): Bacteria > Bacillota > Limnochordia > DTU087 > DTU087 > DTU087. Next base: position 15,237 of record DUMM01000122.1, read on the forward strand.
AGGAGGTAAACCGCACCCGTCATCAACCCAAGGTGCAGCAGGTTGCCCTCCACTACCTCCGCCAGTTTCGCCGGTCCCAGCAGCTTTTTGAGGACTGTCAGGGCCGTCTGCTGGACTGTTTTGTTGAACTTGAAAAAACCGGCAACTTGGAGATTATGGCGTCGGCAGCAACCCACGGGTACCTTCCCCTGCTGTTTGTCAATCCTAAGGCGGTGGAAGCGCAGATTGCCATAGGGGTAGACGCGTATCGGCACTTTTTTGGTAAAGACCCGAGCGGCTTTTGGCTGCCGGAATGCGGCTTTGTCCCGGGCATCGACGATATCCTCGCTCGGTACGGCATTAAGTACGTGGTCCTGGATTCCCACGGAATACTGCACGCCGAGCCTCGACCCCGCTATTCTGTCTTTGCCCCCGTTTACACGCCGGCGGGGGTAGCGGCCTTCGGCCGGGATTGGGAATCCTCAAAGCAGGTGTGGAGTGCCTGGGAGGGTTATCCCGGAGACTATTTCTACAGGGACTTCTACCGAGACATCGGCTTTGATCTGGATTACGACTACATCAAGCCCTACCTGGTTGACGGTGTGAGAGGCTTTACCGGCATCAAGTATTACAGGATCACCGGTAAAGGCGAGTACAAAGAAATATACGATCCCCAAGCTGCCCTGCAGCGGGCCGCGGTTCACGCAGGAAACTTCATGTTCAACCGAGAGCTTCAGATCAAGTATTTGGCAGACAAGATGGATCGACAGCCGTTGATAGTCGCACCTTATGATGCCGAGCTTTTCGGCCACTGGTGGTATGAAGGGCCCCAATGGCTGAATTACCTCTTCCGAAAAAGCGCTTACGACCAGCGGATATTCAAAATGGTGACCCCCAGCGAATACCTAGCCGAGTACCCGTCCAATCAGGTCGCCGTGCCTTCTGAATCCAGCTGGGGAAACGGGGGATATCACGAAGTGTGGCTGGACCCCTGCAATGACTGGATTTACCGCCACCTGCACAAAGCAGCCGACCGGATGGTCTACCTGGCAAACTGCTTCCCCACTGCCCAAGGACTTACAGAAAGGGCCCTCAACCAAGCCGCCCGGGAACTTCTCCTGGCCCAGGCCAGCGATTGGGCCTTTATCATGAAGGCCGGCACCATGGTGGACTACGCCCGCCGGCGAACTCAGCAGCACCTCTTGCGTTTCACCGAACTCTATCGGCAGATCACAGCAAACAGCATCGACCAAGGGTTTCTGAACACCCTGGAAGCGCAAGACAACCTCTTCCCTGACCTGAATTTCCGCATTTACGGATGTAATTCATCAGAAACCCCGCTGCCTTTACTGGAAATGGGGTAATGGTAAAGCAGCGGGGACGACGGTCATCCTGAGGTCAGGATGCTGCTGCGTTATCCCAGGACACCATTGTCCATCTCAGTTATGTTCATGATTTCATGCGCGTACATCCGGGCTAGGGCATCGGCCTCCTCCTCGGTGGGGGCTTCGGCGACCACCCGCACCAACGGCTCCTCCCCATCGGGAAGCACCAGTGCCCAGCTTTGTTCATGGAACACCTTGATACCGTCAGTCAAGTCCCGCCTCTGACCGGCTGTGCGCTCCAAGAGGTTGTGCATCACCTTGCCCTTATCCTCCCAAGCACAGGGTACCTCCACCTCCAGCCGACGGGACGCAGGAACAGCCGCCTGCACCTGGGAAAGAGGCATTCCTTCCCCTTTGATGAGCTGGATCAGAAGTGCCACAAAGGAGAGGGCATCAAAGGCCGGATGAAGCAGAGCCAGGTCTTCCTTCACTCCGCCTGCGGCTTGCAGCACAGCCCTAGCGCTGCTGGCGGTCCTGACGACAGAGCCGTCATACCTTTCCCCCAAGCGGTTAATACTGTGGGACGCCGCGGCCGGCACCACCCAGCGGCGGGCAGGAGCTCTGCCGGCCCTTGTCAGGATCCAGGTGAGCAAGGGCCAGTGCTTCTCCTCAGGGATCACCTCCCCTCTGTCATCGAAGATGATAGCTGCTTCTCCAGTGCCGTCAACCAACAGGCCGAGAACTGCCCTGTTCTGCACGACAGCTTCTGACATCTGCTCGGCGAACACCTCCCGCTGGAGCACCACGGTACTGGGCCCAACACCAGGTATCTTGTCCAGGTTAAGGTCAATAATCTGGCACCGCAGTCCTGCCAGCAGAGGGTGAAGCAGTTTCCTTAATGCAGGAGATGTGTAGCCAATGGCCACTACCGCCGGGCTGCGGGCCAAGGCAGAAGCATCGCAGGTTTCGAGAAGAGCCTTGAGGTACGCTTCGTTGGCGCCGGCGGCAAACTGAGTGCGCCCAGCGCTATTCCCCTGCACCCGGCGGAAATCGCCCCGGGAGAAGTAGTTTTCCACCTTCCGCTCATCGCTGCGGCTTAAGGGAAATCCCACTTCGTCCAGTACCTGGATCTCGAGATAATCCGGGGTCTGCCGGCTTTGCCGAACGTAGACGGCAGCGGCACAGTTGGTCAGCACAGTGGTGAACCGGGCCACCGGCAGAGTGGTAGAACCGATATCCACCGCATGAACTCCGCTGGATAAAATGCCTGTGGTCAATGCCCGCCTGATCATGCGGGAAGCTCCCCACCCATCGGCAGCGACTAGGATCGTCGAACCGGTGTCGTAAAGGGCAGCGAGGCTGGCCCCAACCCGGACGGCAAACTCGGGGGTGATCTCCAAATTGGCAAGGCCGGTTATGCCGGTATTGCCAAAGAGGCGCTGGGAACAGGTTCCCGCCCAGACAACATCGGCATTGACTGTGGTTCCCCGGTCTATAATCTTATGGGGCCAGATCTTGATGCCGGGCCGGATGGTACTGGACATGCCTAAGGTACTGCTGCGTCCAACTACCGCGCCTTCGAAAATCCGGGCCTTAGGTTTCACCAAGACCTGGTCGCATATAACAGCTCCCCGCACTTCTCCGCCAAAACCGACCTGCACGTTTTTCCACAGTACCGACCGGCGGACGGAGGAGTTTTGGCCCAGGACCGAGCCGGGTCCCAGAACAGTGCCTGGGCCCACCTCTGCCCCCTTCTCCACTCGGCAGTTTTTGCCCAGTATAACCGGGGGTTTTAGAACAGCATCGGGATGCACCCAGACTCCTTCCTCTTGCCAGATTCCGTCCTGAAAGGTACCCGGCAAAGCTGCCCGGATCTTTCCTTCCAGCATGTCCATATGCGCCTGCACGTACTGCTCCAAGTTGCCGATATCCGACCAATACCCTTCTGCAACATACCCGTAGAGGGGCAGCTGCTTTTCCAGGAGCTTGGGGAAGAGGTCCCGGCTGAAATCAAACTGGCGGCCGGCAGGTATGTGGGGAAGAATGGACGGCTCGAGAATATAAATGCCGGTGTTGACTGTATCGCTAAACACTTCGCCCCAGCTGGGCTTTTCCAAGAAGCGTTCAACCCGCCCTTCTTCATTGGTAAACACGATGCCGTACTCCACAGGGGAAGGAACGCGGGTAAGGACGATGGTGGCCAAAGCCTGTTTCTCCCGGTGATAGGTCAAGGCCGCTCCTAAGTCAAGATCGGCCAGACAATCGCCGGAGATCACTAAGAATGTTTCATCCAAGAAAGCCGCTGCGTTTTTGACGCTGCCGGCGGTGCCCAGGGGCCGGTCCTCTGTAAAATACTGGAGGCTGACCCCCCACAGCTTCCCATCGCCGAAGTACTCTTCAATGGCCTCCGGCAGATAATACGTCGTAACCGCGATATCCCCGAAACCAAAGCGGCGAAGGAGCTCAATGATGTACTCCATCATGGGCCGGTTGGCCACCGGCACCATGGGCTTAGGCAGGTCGCAGGTCAAGGGGCGCAGGCGGCTTCCCTGGCCGCCGGCCATGATCACCGCTTTCATGAAAAGGTTCCCTCCTCTTGGCCGGTCCAGCGGTCCCATTCAAGCGCCGGTTCCCCCGTTTTCTTCGCCGAAGGTAAGGCGTACGGCCCCGGTAAGGAGAAATAGCCAGCGCCCGCCGGTTCTGCCAGGGATTCCTCCAGCTGCCGGACAGTGTGATCAGCCGAATTGGTATCTTGGTAGCGAGCCTGGGCCCCGCGGGTTGTGAGCCGTGTCTCGGTGAGCAGATAATCTGTCGGAAAGCTTTCTGCTTCCACCCAGGGACTGGATTGAAATTCCTGCAGCACCTCTTCATACACGGCAGCAGTCTTAGCGGCAACCAGGCGCCAGTTGTATTTCTCCCGCACTTCCCTGACAGCCCGCTCTTTGATATAGGCCGCAAAATCCGGTGCCTTTAGGTAAGCGAGGATGTTATCCGCCAAAGAGCGGGGGTTACCTGGATAGGCCCGCAGGCCGTTTTCTGCATGCCTCACCACCTCCGACAGTCCCCCGGTGTCCGATACCACCACCGGCACCCCCGCGGCCATTGCCTCTAGGGCAACGATGCCAAAAGGCTCATACAAACTGGGCACAACTGCTACATCCGCACAGGCATACAGCCGGTTGCGGGTCTGGTCATCGACAAAGCCGGCAAAGTAGATCTTTTGGCTCACGCCCAGCTGGTAGGCCCGCTCCCGCAGGGAGTATTCCGCCGGACCCTTACCGGCAATCACAAATTTCACATCCTGCTCCTGAGCCAGCACCCAGGGAATAGCTTCCAGCAGCACATGGACTCCCTTTTCGTGAACCAGCCTGCCGACAAAATACACCACCCGCTCGCTGTCTGCAGCATAGCGTCTCCGGAAGGAGACCCTGTCAAAGCCGTCGTGGGCAGCAAAATCTTCCGCTCTTACGCCGTTGGGTATAACCCGGATCTTGTCTGCGGGCAGCTGAAAAATGTACTGAACCTCACCCCGCATATACTGGCTGCAGCAAATCACCTTCCAGGCTTCATAGGTAAGCCACCACTCGAGGTTGCTGATATGTCTCTGCAAATCGTTGTGGAGACCGTGATTCCGACCAAATTCCGTGGCGTGAATGGTGGCAATCAGGGGACGCATGAGCCCGTGTTTGAGGGCTTTTCCGGCATGGGCTGCCAGCCAGTCGTGGCTGTGGATGATGTCAAAATCATAGCCCTGACGTATCAGCCGTAATGCCCCCTCCAGCATACTGATGTTCAAGTGGGTGACAGACTCGACGAAATCCCGTCCCCCGGGGCCGTACGCCTTTACGCGGTGGATTTTGACCCCTCTCAGCGTCTCCCCGGAGGGGGTATCGGCAGCATCACCGGTAGTCAGCACATGGACATCGTGTCCCATTTCCGCCAATGCTTCAGAAAGCTCCGCAACATGCCGACCTAACCCGCCCACAACCTGGGGCGGATACTCCCACGACAGCATGAGTATCCTCACACAACCGCCTCCCCAGCCAAGACGTTGTTCCCAGGAGCTTCCCTCTTCCCAGAGGATCAAAGGCCTCACACAAGAAAGCAGGCATTGCCGTCTTTCCAGGACAAGGGACACGTATATCATTTGCTTTAGCACCATCCCATATACACCCAAAGCAGGAGGCATCTGCTTGGCGGTGGAATGGAGAGCGGCTGGGGAGATCCTGCAGGGAACCTGGAGACGATAGCAGCACAGCAGTTGTCTTTAGGGAGCGGTTCTCTTCAAGGATTTCTCGTTTTTAGGTGGTATTAGAATAAATTGTGAAGTCTAGCAAAGGAGGCAAGCGAGGATGAGCTTTGAATTCTACTTACCAACCAGGATCCTCTTCGGCAAAGGCAAACTGAATGAGCTGAGCCGGCAGAAACTGCCGGGTAAGAAAGCCCTCATTGTGACTTCAGCAGGGCCTTCCATGAAAAAGTACGGGTATTTGAGCCGAGTCCAAGAACAGCTGGATAAAGCCAATGTCGAATATGTGGTGTTTGACAAGATCCTCCCCAATCCCATTGTGGAGCATGTAATGGAGGGAGCTGCGTTAGCGAAGGAAATGGGCTGTGACTTTGTCATCGGCCTCGGCGGTGGCAGCAGCATTGATTCTGCTAAGTCCATAGCCGTTATGGCTGCCAACGAAGGCCACTACTGGGACTACGTCTCAGGCGGCAGCGGAAAAGGAAAGCCTGTACTCAACGATCCCCTGCCCATCGTAGCCATAACTACGACTGCAGGAACTGGGACAGAGGCAGACCCCTGGACAGTGATCACCAACGGCAAAGAAAAGATCGGTTTCGGCTATGAGAAGACATTCCCCACCTTGTCCATCGTGGACCCCGAGCTGATGATGACTGTTCCTCCCCATCTGACGGCCTACCAAGGATTTGATGCGCTGTTCCACAGCACAGAAGGGTACCTAAACATCACCGCCAATGAGATGAGCGACCTCTTTGCTTTGAAGGCTATCTACTTACTGGGTAAGAGCCTGCCGGCGGCTGTAGCCGACGGGAGCAACGAAGCGGCCCGGGCAGATGTCGCCTTGGCCAATACCTTCGCCGGCATAGTGGAATCCACTTCCGGCTGCATCTCTGAACACTCCATCGAGCATGCCCTGAGTGCTTTCCATCCGGAGCTTCCCCACGGTGCTGGACTGATCATGATCAGCAAAGCCTATTACACCTTTGTGGCCAAGTCCGGTACCAGGAACGAACGTATGGTGGACATGGCCAAAGCTTTGGGTAAAGAGGATGCCTCGGAGCCCATGGACTTTGTGAAAGCCCTCCATGAGCTGCAGGTGAAATGCGGAGTAGACAATCTTAAGATGTCGGATTACGGGATCAAGCCGGATGAATTCGAGGCTCTAGCTGAGAACGCTGTAGAGACCATGGGTGGACTGTTTGAGGTTGACCCGTGCAAGATAACCCACGCAGATATAGTCCAGATCCTGAGAGATTCCTATCGCTAATCCGGCTTTCGCCGCGCGTTGGGCCAGCAGGACTAGAGGAGCCGAACTTGTGCCTCCCGCAACTCCCGCTGGCCCTGCTCGCCTCTAAGCCTGATTAGGGGCCAGATGGCCAAATGGCCTTCTATAGCTAACTTGGTATCTGCCCTTTGGAGCACCTGCGGACAAGTGAAAATGATGTCTTAGGCGTCCGCCAGTTCCCGCAGTCTCCCTCCAGCCGTCTTGAGAAAGCGGACCAGCTTCTTAAGGGAACGCTTCCTTGTGCCCTCCTCCTTAATGCGATCAACCATCTCCCGGGCAAACACCGCTAAACTGGCCTCTACAGCCGATGGCTGAAGGCTTTCCGGCAGCGGCTCCCTGAGCCAGTCGGCACTTGCAAAAGCCCGTCCGACAACAGTTTCGGGGGTATAACTTCTGCTATGCCAGTAGAGAAAGTACAATACGTCAAAAAGGGGCGGACCAATGAAAAACTGCTCTCCCCAATCGATCACCCAGATGGCATCCGCCTGGACCAGGACGTTGAGATGCTTTAGGTCACCGTGGACGAGACCCTGGTTCACAGGTTGTCCCTCCAGCCGTCTCCACGAGCTTTCCAATCCGGCTTCCCTCACCACATACTCCAGGGGCGGATCTTTGCGCAGCTCTGGAGTTTCAAGGCGCTCACAGCTTGTCCGGACCTTGTAGACGGCAGCAAGCCGAGGCCAAAGCCTCTTGAGCACCTTGATGCCTTCGTCCAGATCGTGCACAGCAGCAGGCCGTCCCGGCTGGTAGACTTCCCAGAATACCATCTCATCGGGGTCCCACCTGAGTATCGGCGGGCTGATGGCCGCAACTTCCGGAATTGAGCGGATCCACATCTCCCGTTGATAGAGCTCCCTGGACGCCAGCTTTCTTGCGACCCAGCCCCTCTTAAGGTCAAAGGCGATCCACTTGTCGTTGTTGCCTTTAACGATAAAATCCGCTGGGATCGTCAGCGGCAGCTGAGGCGCCTTTTGCGGCAGCAGCAGCCGCCAGCCGGGGTGCCGCAGCAGCTTAAATCCTCCTGCCTTGAGCAGACGCACCAGACTCCTGCCTTCTGCGGCCAGCACGTTCTCGGCTAGACTGTCTACTATCTGCACCCAGGTTGCACTGCAGTCTGCCACATAGAAGCCGGCCAGGCCCCTCATGGCGATGGCCTCAGCGCTGCTTTCGCCAGTGCTGGAGACCGGCGGTGTCGATATTGTCATCCTCGTTTTCTCCTTCTAATTCCCTGTTATTTGCAGTCAGTAATGTATTAAAGAAAAAGGAGCCCTCTCCTGCCAAAGCTCAAACAGCCGCGGAAGGGCTTGTGAGGAGCAGATCTCTGTATACTGTCGATTTACAAAGGCAAGTAGGAAGTAAGTGCACTTTCGGTTCCGCTCAAGAAAGTCTGCAGCTTTGTCTTATCCCGCTTGCGGATCATGCTGCCTGCCCGGGAGGCTTTTGACGGGGAAGAAGCAGAAACATGCCGCCCAAGAGAGTGAGAACTACAATACTGGCCAGCAAGTGTCCCCACGTAAAGGGAAGAGACAATCCCCCATCCACAGGGATCAGCACCGGGGCCTCCTCACCGCTTGCCTGCAGCTGGGCCTTTTGGCTTCTTTTTCCCACTCCGGCATCGAGGATGTCCACTACCCTAACTCCCCGTGCCGCGGATGCACTGCCGAAGGACCACTGGGTTGGTTCGCTTTCAACAGCCCGGTAATTGTCCGGGCCGAAAGTATCAAAACCGCCGACCAAGACGTAGTAGCGCCAGCTCCTGGAGGGCGGCCCTGTCACCTTCAGGGGGACTTCGCCCCGAATAGTCTTTCCATCGGGAAGTACCGATACCTCTACAGGGTAAGCTTTAGCCGGATACGAGCGGGCATCCAGCCAGCGAGAACCGGTCCAAGGCTGGATCCGCAGGCGGTACTCCCAGCCGGCATCAGGGGAAAACCTAACTCCCGGCCCCTCAGCCGCAGGTTCCGTATATCCCCCCGGTTCGGCATCGATGTAGATGTCGATGAGCTGATGGAAGAAACCTTCGGGAGCATTCCAAGGATTGGTGACCAAAGCGAAAGACACATCAAAGTAGAGGTTGCGGTCATCGTGCCACACGTGAACCCGTCTGAGATCAAATAACCCCGGTTCAAATACTTGGTGGAGAGGATACTTCAAGTCCCCTGGTCCCCAGTCATCACCGGCCCTGTCTTCCATAGTGAACAGCACGGTGCCCGCTGCGGCTGTCGGCCATAGAGCAGCGGCCGCTCCAATGCCCAGGGTCAAGACCGCCAAGATAGCCCAATGCTTTCCCCGCTGAAGCTTTCGCTTCACGGTGCTTCCCCCCTCCCTGCCCTACCAGCATATGTGGGCACATCTACAAATATGAGCGGCCGATACAGCCGCTCTGCACTAGGGAGATGGGAAAGAAATGAGGAGACGTTTTGAAGGGGCTAATGCTTCTCAAGGCATTCAGCTGAGAATCCCTGGCGTCTGGCCTCCTCGCCCTTATAGATTCTAGGAACCCGGCTGCCGATCATGCACACGATCTCGTAATTGATGGTCCCCATCTTCTCCGCCAATTCATCAGCGGTGATTTCCTCCCCGCCCTGCTTGCCCAGCAAGACCGCTTCTTCACCGATCTCAACCTCCAGGTCACCCACATCTACCATGCATTGGTCCATGCAGATGTTCCCCACGATGGGATACCGGTGCCCTTTGAGCAGCACCTCCCCTTTGCCGCTGAGCAGACGGGAATAGCCGTCGGCATAGCCCACCGGCAGTGTCACAATATTGGTTGCTTTAGATGTAACGTACTCTATTCCGTAGCTGATCCCGCTGCCCGCGGGAACCCGGTGGACGTAGCTGACTGCCGCCTTCAGCTCCATACAGGGACGCAGCTTGAGGGACTTGGGTTGGTCCTTGGCAGCTGAGAGCCCGTAAACGGCGATGCCGCTTCTTACCAGGGACAGCTGAGTTTCAGGCATGGTAAGAGCAGCGGCGGTGTTAGCTATATGCCGGATGGGAATGTCAATGCCAGCTCCCTCCAGCTGCTTGAGTACCCCGGTGAAGCGTCGAAACTGTGCTTGAGCGTAGCTTTTATCCTGCTCGTCAGCTGTTGCAAAATGGGAAAAAATGCCTTCAATCTCCAGGTTGGGGAGGGTCTGCAGTCGCCGGACGAAAGCCAAAGCTTCCTCCGGAAGGATTCCCAAACGCCCCATACCTGTATCCAGTTTTACGTGGATCTTGGCGGTGGTGTTTCGCTTTCCAGCTGCTTCGGCCAGCGCTTGCGCCAAGTCCCAAGTGCACACCGCAACCCGGAGACGGTGCTCCACCACCAAAGCCGCCTGCCATTTGGGCGGTACCCCGAGAATCAGGATGGGGGCCTCGATGCCCGCCTGCCTCAGGTTGATGCCTTCCTCTACGATGGCAACCCCCAGCCATTCGGCACCGCTGTGGAGGGCAGCCTTAGCTACAGGCACAGCCCCGTGGCCGTAACCGTTGGCCTTAACTACCACCATCAGCTCGGTGCTGGGGGACAAGTGCTCCTTAATGCTTTTCACATTGTGACTGATCCCATCTAGGTCAACCTCTGCCCACGCAGGGCGGTGGGGCCCCTCTGATAGGGCCGTCACAGCTGACTCTACACTAGGTAAATCCACGGCTCTGTCACTTCTTCCCTTTCGATGGCTTGCCAAACTTCCGGTAGTGCCTCGATCAGATCTCCAGCAATTAATGCGACTGTTCCCTTACGCCCGGCGGCCCTGTCACCGGCCAGGCCGTGGACATAAACTCCACCGCAGGCAGCCGCCGTCGGTTCAACCCCCGCAGCCAAGAGAGCACCGATGATACCGCTCAGCACATCACCGGTTCCGCCCGTGGCCATACCCACATTGCCGGTAGTGTTAACCCAGAAATCTCCGCCGGCAGCGGCCACCACCGTACCTGCGCCCTTGAGCACGGTTGTGCACTTAAAGGTTTCTGCAGCTCGCCTGGCGGCTGCCACCCGGTCAGCCTGCACCTCCGCAGTTGAGCAGTCCATCAGCCGACCCATTTCTCCCGGATGGGGAGTGATCACCAGCGGGCTGCTGTCGGCGGTCCGCTTCTGCAAGACCTTCCGCTCAGCGGCCAAGTTCAATCCATCGGCGTCCAGTACCACTGGGCACGACGCCTGCTCCAGCAGAGCCTCAACCAGCTGTCCGGTGGAGGCATTCCTCGATAGACCAGGGCCGATTACCACCGCATCTATGCCGTCCATCTTTTCCAGTATGACCGGCAGGGCCTCAATACTCAGACTGCGGTCCGCAGTCTCAGGAAGGGGCAGGGTCATAACCTCCGTGAGTTTTACCTCCAAAACATCATTCAAGCTTTGGGGAACCCCAACGGTGACGAGGCCCACCCCGGTCCGCAGGGCCGCCTCGGCAGCCATAGCGGCCGCCCCCGTCATCCCCGGGGAGCCGGCCAGAATCATCAGACGACCAAAGGTCCCCTTATGGCCGTCGGGCGGTCTAGCCGGCAGCGCCTTCTTTACCAGCGGCGCCTCCAGCACAGTCCCCCGGCCCGCGCTTTCCAGCACCGACGGGGGAATGCCTATATCGGCTACAAACAGCTCTCCAACGTAGTTTCTGCCGGGGTATACCAGCAGGCCCACCTTAGGGGCCGCCAGAGTCACCGTCACGCTGGCCTTTACGCAGCATCCGGGTACGGCCCCCGTGTCAGCATCAAGTCCCGACGGGAGGTCCACCGACAAGACAGGTTTGTCCACGTCGTTGATCATATCAATTACCTGCTGGACAAGGCCTTTGGGGGCCCCCTTGATCCCTGTCCCCAGCAAGGCATCGATAATAAGATCGCTCAAGGATAAGCACACCCGGAGCTTGGGCAAATACTTCTCATCGACCTCCTGTACGTCGATGCCCAGCTGTCCGCAGATGCGATAATTGGCTAAGGGGTCCCCACTGAGCTCTTCAAACCTGGTCAACAGAAATACCCTGACCTTGTAACCTCGATGGTGAAGATAGCGGGCTGCCACCAACCCATCGCCGCCGTTATTGCCTCGTCCGCAGATGATGGAAACCTTGCGCCCCGCTGTCCTCTGCAGAAAGGCAGCAGCAACCCCTGCCACCTGCCGTCCGGCGTTTTCCATGAGAATCAGGCTGGGAATACCTATCTCACGGACTACTCGGCTGTCAACTGCCCGCATTTCAGCGGCGGTCAAAAGCTTCATAAAAGGTCACCTCGCATCCCCCGCCGCGGCTTCAGGATCAAGAAGGGCAATGGCACTGGCTACCGCGTACATCCGGCCGTGGGACAGAGATACGTGGATGGTCCCTATGCCCCTGCTGCGAGCCAATTCCCTGGTGGGGCCGGTCAAGGATACATAGGGCTGGCCCGAGGGGTGATGCCGGATCTCAATGTCACGCCAGCGGACTCCCTGCCGCAGGCCGGTCCCCAATGCCTTCATAACCGCTTCCTTAGCGGCAAAATGGGCGGCCAGCCGTTCCAGCTGAACCCCAGGCGCCCCCTGCAGACATCGGCTCTGCTCATATGGTGTGTAGACTCGATCGAGGAACCGCTGGCCCCTTCGCTGCCAAACCTCTGCAATCCGCTGAATTTCAACGATGTCGATCCCGGTACCGTATACCAATCTGCAGCCCCCACTCCCCCGCCGCTAGACACCGAGTTCCGCAGCTATGATCTCGGCTACTTGTGCGACAACCTGTTCTACCAGCTGATGATCCGGTCCTTCGGCCATTACCCGAATCAGCGGCTCAGTTCCAGAAGCGCGCACAAAAATGCGGCCCTGGTCGCCCAGTTGTTGTTCCGCTGCGGATATCGCGTCTTTGATCCTGCCGTTTTGCTCCCAAGCTTCTTTGTTAGCAACCTTCACATTGCGGAGCACCTGCGGGTATTTTTGCAGTTGCTCGGCTAAGACAGACAGGGGCTGCCCTTTCTTCCGCATGACCTTCATCAGCTGCAGGGCGGTGAGCACACCGTCACCGGTGGTGTTGTGATCCAAGAAAATTACATGACCAGACTGCTCTCCACCTAGGTTTAGTCCCTGCTGCCGCATGGCTTCCAGAACATAGCGGTCGCCGTTTGGTGTAACGACCACATCGCCGCCGGCAGCCTGCAGGGCAGCCCTGACCCCCAAATTACTGTAGACCGTGACGGCAATCCGATTTGCGGCCAGCATTCCCTGCTCCAATAGATCAAGACCGCAGATCACCATAATATAGTCGCCGTCTACTATTCTGCCCTGCTCGTCCACGGCGATTACCCGATCGGCATCGCCGTCGTGGGCAATTCCTAAATCCGCCTTGTACTCCTTAACCGCGGCGGCTACTATCTCGGGATTGGTAGAACCGCACTTGACATTGATCCTGGTGCCGTCGGGCTCATCGCAAAGGCTGATCACCTCAGCGCCCAGTTCCCGCAGTACCCGGGGAGACACCTGGTATGCCGCCCCATGACCGCAGTCAACGACCACCTTTAATCCGGTGAGATCGGTGCTGATAGTGCCTTTGAGGAACTCCACGTAGGCATCCAGGGCTTCGGAACTCGCCTCCACCCGCCCCACATCTTTGCCCACCGGCCTGGGCAGTCCATCTTCAGATTTCAAGGAAAGCATGCCGTCAGGGGCTGCCTGAAAGATGACTTTCTCGATCTCTTCCTCCACTTCATCAGGCAGCTTGAATCCATCCCCAGAGAAGAACTTGATGCCGTTGTCCTCTATAGGGTTGTGGGAGGCAGAAATCATGACACCGGCATCTGCCTGCCAAGTCCTGGTGAGGTATGCAACTCCGGGAGTCGGCAGTATCCCCAAGAGGACCACATCAGCCCCCATGGAGGTCAATCCTGCCGTCAAGGCCGCCTCCAGCATTTGACCCGATACCCTAGTATCTCTGCCCACCAATACCCGGGGCCGCTGGGCTCTGCACTCCCTGAGCAATACATAAGCTCCGCAGCGTCCCAATGTATAGGCTAATTCCGGCGTTAGTTCCCGATTGGCTACTCCCCGTACTCCGTCGGTTCCAAACAGCACTGCCATCTACCATCACCTACTGTAGTTGGAATAGACTACTTCTCTTGATATTTCTCGCCCAGCCGTTATTTCCCTGCGAGGGCCTGCCCTGGAGGTTTGCTAGAAACACCCGCATCTCTCCCTCCAATTGTTCCGCAATTTCTAGACCAGCCTTTCCATGGACAAAATCCTCTAAGCCGGGTATGAGGAGCTCCTCTATCAGCCGGCGCCGAGCTTCATGCCATTTGGGGCTTAAAGGCGGCAGTCCCTCCGGCAGTTCCAATACTGCTTCCAAATTGGCCCTTTGGTCAGGACCCCAGCCTAAGCTTGACAACCACTCATCCCACAGGGGCTTATAGGCAGGTATTCCGAACCCGGACCTGGCCAGTTCCAGGCCCAATTTTCTGCTGAGGTCCCTGGCAAGCTCCATGGCAAGTCGAGCATGGGCTGGACCTTGGAAGGGACGCCGGGCAAAAACCGCAACCTCCACTGTTGACCCCAGTAAGGTGCCGCTGCCGCCTCCTCCCGGCGGAGGAAGCAGCATTATGTCTTCTGGGATGGCCAAAGCCCTGTATCCCCGCAAAGCAGCCTCATCCTTTAGGGTCCAAATCCAAAGCCCAACGGGCCCAATGGCTGCCCTCTTGCCGGCAAAGAAGTCTGCAAGAAGTGTTCCCTGAACCACCTCCACAACCTCTTCGGACTGCAGAACCAGCCACAGTTCCAATACCGAAGTAAGAAGCTCCTTGGTGAGACGAAGTTCTCCTTTGGGCCCGATCAGCCCGCCACTCACAGTTACCGCCAAGTCAACTAAAGCTGCAGAGCTGCCGAACTGGTAAGCCAGGGGCTTTTGCCCAACACCCTTGAGCTTTAGTAGTTTGTCCCTCACAGCCTGCATGTCATCCCCAGCCCAAAGAGTTCCGGTCCTCCACCCTTCCAGCACAGCCGCCAGTTCAGGACTCAACTTGCCCAGCTGTCTGCGGTTGGCAGCCCAGAACCGAGCCTGAATATGGCTGGGCCAGGCCATGATGTTTCCCCCCACAGCCGCTCTCTGCAGGGCTCCCGGAACATACCTCTCCCGTTCGCCTGCCGGCAGAAACCGATCAATGGGAAGCTGGTACTTAGACCAGAGGCGAAACCACTCGCCGCCAGCCACCAGGATGTGGGGAGGCTTCCTCCTATCGGCGGCCTCCAGCATTTCCCTTTCCAATTCTGAACTGGCCACTGCCTTGAGGACTATATCCACATTGGGATAGAGAGACTGGAAATCACCGACGGCTTCTGACCAGAACTCCGCATCTAGATCCGGGATCTTGACTAAACCCGTGCCCCCTGCCACCCACACATCAAGCGTGTATTTTCTCTCCGGGTCGATCTCAGCTTCCGGGTCCAGCAGCA
>DUMM01000123.1 GCA_012839845.1 Bacillota bacterium
CCGACTCTTCCGCGGGATACATATCCAGTCCAGTTGGCGAGCCGAAACCCGCTTCCCGGGCGTACTTCGCCAAAAGGTCAACACCCAGGCGCAGGCCCATTTCCCAGAAGTAGTCGTTGCAGGACTCGGCCAGGGCGCTTTTCACGGTGACATTCCCATGGGCAGGCAGAGGCGGAGAGTTCCGCAAGGTCCAGCAGCGCTTAATTCCAAAAGGGCCTATATCATCCGCGAAAAATACTTCTCCTACGGTGGTTTTTCGCTCCTCCAAGGCCGCAATGGCTACCATAGGCTTAAAGGCAGACCCCGGTGAGTACAGCCCCTGAACGGCCCGGTTAAGCAGCGGTCGGTGCTTATCCTTGGATAGCTCAGCATAATACTGGCTCCGCTGACCGGCATCGGACAGGCGGTTGGGGTCATAGCCCGGCACACTGGCCATGGCCAAGATCCCACCGGTTTTCGGATCGAGGACAATCACTACACCGCAGTACGTATCAACAAACTTGCCTTCGGCCCGCACCTCGGCCAGCTGTTCAACCAGCACCCGCTCCGCGAGCTCCTGCAGGTCTTTATCTATAGTCAATACCAGATCATCGCCCGGCACCGGCGGGACTGTGTCCAGCACCTGCACCGGACGGTTCAATGCGCTGACTTCTACCCGATTGCCGCCGTCCTTGCCCCGCAGAACGGGCTCATAAAGGCGTTCCAGCCCAGTCATGCCGACGTAATCAGAGGAATAGTATCCCAGTCCGGACCAAGCGGACAGGAGACTGGGACTGATGGGGGCCATATACCCCAAGACGTGGCTGGCCAGGGCACCCAGGGGGTATTCCCTTACTTCTTCCATTTCCACAATAACCCCCGGGAGCCGGTAGCGCTGCTCCTCCATCATCACCACTGTCTCGGCGGGGACGTCCTGCATCACCCGAATGGGCTCATATGGATAGCGGATGCCCTTCTTGATGGCCTCCTGCAGTTCCTCCCGGGTCAACCCCAAGAGTTCGCTGAGCCGAATCAAAACCTGCTCTCCCGTCTCCCCATCGAGGCTGCCCGGCAGCAGAGAGACGGTAAAGGAAGCCCGATTAGTCGCCAGCGGAACGCCATTCCGGTCGAAAATCCTCCCTCTAGGCGCCGGAGTCCGTACCCAGCGAATTCGGTTTCCATCGGCCATGGCGGCGAACTTCTGCCCCTGTACAATTTGCAGATACCACAAGCGGCTGGAAAGGAGGATGAAGATTATAATGATACAGTAGCCGAGGGCTCTGGCTCTTTCTACCCGTGTTTTGCTATCCATCTTCCCCCGTACCCCCTTCGGAGGGTATTCGTGCAAGAGCCAGCAGCATGTAGTGGACAGGCAGTGCAAAGATGACGTTGATCAGCCCCACCGGCAGGACAACTGTCCATAGACTCCCAACGACAGGCAGGCCCCGGCCAAAGGCATTGGCCAGCAGCAGGTAGATGGTCTGCTCAACCCAAGTCCCTACCAGCACCGCAGTGGGTGGTACCAAGAGATGGTCGCCGAAGATTTTGGGACCAATCCAGCCTCCCAGCGCACCCACCGCCATCTTGCTCAATGCCCCTGCTCCCAGCAGGCGGCCTGTGAAGTAGTCCATAATAAAACCGCCGACAAACCCTGCCGCACAGCCGGGCACCAAGCCGTTCATAAGACCCGTAAGAATGACAATAACCGTGACGAGATCGGGCTTCAATCCCTTCCAGCAGACAATAGAACAAATGGTAGACTGCAGGATCACAACTGCTATGATGGCGGCAACGATCGCTAACCTTTTCACGCCCCAACCTCTCCCCGGCCCTATTTCCAGCAAACCCCTGCCTTTTCACTGCCCTGCCAGGCGACTGGGTGCGTCCTTGCCTGGCAATCCTTACGGCTATCTGAGTATATAGACCCGCTCTACTCTAGCCAAATCCGCATGGGGAACAACTTCCGCCGTCAGCATAAGACCGTACTCGCCCCGATCGATATCCACCACCTTGCCCACCGGCAATCCATCGGGAAAGACGGCACTCATTGAGGAAGTAACGATCTCATCCCCGATCTCGATATCCATCTCTTTGATGAGTGGTTTCAGCCGCAGCCTGTTCCCCTGGCCCGTGCCCTCAATCAGTACCGGTGCGCCGCTCCGAAGAACCTTGGCGCCAAAGGCACTGCGATCATCGACGATCAGCATGACTTCAGCAGTGCGCTCAGTGACGTTGTATATCCTCCCTACTACTCCGGCGGGGGCTACCACAGGTGCCCCCGGCTCCACTCCGTGGGCTGTTCCCCGGTTGATGATGATTTTATCGAACCAGTTGGACGGGGACCGGGCGATGATTTCTGCTGCCACCGGCGGCTCAGAGTTTGACTGATAAAAGCCCAATTCCTCCCTCAGCCTGGCATTCTCCTCTTCCATGTACTGCAAAGCGGCAAGCTTGCGTTTCATCAGCTCGATTTCCTGCAGAAGCTCTGCATTTTCCTGCTCCAGACGGCTGTAATTGCGGATTGTATTGACCCAGTGCCTGAAGAATCCAGTGACTCCGCTGACAGCGCCGTAGATGGGAGCCAGTCCGTCACGGACTTTTCCCTCAATGTACGCGAGATCAGGGCGACCTTCTGCGGTTACATAGATGAGGCCAATTACCATAAAAGCAGCAATAATACTGACCAGCATTGGCCACCGCTCCGCTATCCACCGCATTCTTTCTCATCCCTCGCAAGCTCTCCGCCTCTGCCATCAGTTCACCCAAGCTTCCGCGAATTGATCATTATCTTCTGCAGTAAGTTAAAGTGCTCAAGGGCAATGCCCGTACCCCGGGCCACAGCGGTCAGGGGATCGTCAGACAGATGCACCGGCATGGATGTCTCATTGCTCAGCAGGCGGGGCAGGCCCCGCAGCAGTGCACCGCCTCCGGCCAGAACAATTCCCTTGTCCATGATGTCAGCGGCCAGCTCTGGAGGAGTACGCTCCAGTGTGACCTTCACTGCCTCTACGATGGCCTGAATAGGCTCCGCCAGGGCCAAGTGGATCTCCTCCTCGGTAACCGTCACTGTCTTCGGCAAACCGGTTACCAAGTCACGGCCGCGGATCTCCATGGCTTTCATTTCTCCGCCTCTTTCCAGAAAAGCGGTGCCTATTTCGTGTTTCACCCGTTCGGCAGTCCTCTCGCCGATGAGCAGGTTGTATGTCCGGCGAACGTGCTGAACAATGGCTTCATCCAACTCATCGCCGCCAACCCGGATGGAACGGTGGGAGACAATCCCACCCAAAGAGATGACAGCCACCTCAGTAGTCCCACCGCCGATATCCACAATCATGCTGCCCGTCGGCTCCTGTACCGGCAAGCCCGACCCGATGGCAGCCGCCATGGGTTCTTCGATCAGCCTGGCATCTTTCGCACCGGCAGACAGTGTAGCATCGATAACTGCCCTCTTTTCCACCTCCGTCACACCAGAGGGCACCGCGACCACTACCATGGGGCGGAAGATACCCCGACGGCGGCTGGCCTTATTGATAAAATGCCGCAGCATCCGTTCGGTTACGTCAAAGTCAGCAATCACTCCATCTGCCATAGGCCTAACCGCGACAATATTGCCGGGGGTGCGACCCACCATCTCCCGAGCCTCAGACCCCACCGCCAGGACCCGATTGGTGTTTTTCTCTATGGCAACCACCGACGGTTCTTGGAGCACAATGCCCTTTCCCTGGACGTAGACCAGCGTATTGGCAGTGCCCAAATCAATTCCCATGTTCTTTGATAAACCAAACATCAGCCCTCTACCTCCTGCTAAACGGGCCCCGAGCCAGCTCATTGCGCCGCATAAGCTACGTGAAAAAGCCCTCTTCCTTCATAGAAACAAAGCGGTTATCGCCGATAATTATATGATCGAGCAACTCAATTCCCAAAATCTCCCCCGCTTTACGCAAACGGGCCGTCACCTGAATGTCCTCCCTGCTGGGGGTGGGATCACCGCTGGGATGGTTGTGCGCTACAATCAAGGCTGCGGCGCTGCGCCGAATGCACTCTTTGAAAATCTCCCGGGGATGCACCATGGAAGCATTTAAAGTACCCACCGATGCAGTGGGACAAGCCAGCACCTGACGCTTGGTGTCCAGAAGAATAAGCTTCATCACTTCCCGATCGAGATACCGCAGATGTTCCATAACCAGATCAGCGGCATCTTGAGGCGATCGGATCACGGCAGGCACCCGCACCGCCGCCTGGACACGCCTGCCCAACTCTAGGGCTGCCAGAATCTGAGCCGCCTTTGCCAGCCCAATACCCTCAACCGCCTGAAGTTCCTCGCACCGAGCCTCCCTCAGCTCCCGCAGTGAGCCGAAATGGGCCAGCAGTTTATCGGCCAAAACCAAAGCCGAATGGCGCCTAGTACCCACCCTCAAAATAATGGCCAGCAGCTCCCGATTGGACAGAGACTCCGGTCCGTAGCGCAAGAGCTTCTCCCGGGGGCGTTCGTCAACGGGCAAATCTCGGATAATTACGCTCAAGTCTCCAGCCTCCCTGCCCCTTCAGGAGACACAGCTGGTGACCACTTTTCTACAAAAGCGAGATACCAAACTCCGCCAGGGCTTGTCCTACCCTGGCCAGGGGAAAACCAACTACGTTAAAGTAACAGCCCTCAATCCTCTCCACCAAGAGAGCGCCTTTGCCCTGTATGCCATAAGCCCCAGCTTTATCTAAGGGCTCGCCTGTTGCGACATACCGTTCAATCTCCTGGCGAGAGAGAGCTCTAAAAAACACACGGGTGGTTTCATGAAACACCTTAGTGTTGCCGGTCCCGCTGTCAATAACCGCCACACCAGTCACCACCCAATGTCCTCGCCCAGACAGGCGGGACAGCATTTCAACTGCCTCTTCATTTCCCCGCGGCTTGCCTAAAACCTCCCCTGAATCCAGCAGCACGATGGTATCAGCAGCCACCACAACGGCATCTAAAACCCGATCTGCCACCCAGCGGGCTTTGACATAGGCCAGCGCCTCAGCCAACGCCTCTGGATCCTCCTCCTGGATCGCACTCTCATCGACTTCAGCAGGGATAACGGTAAAATCCACACCTAAAGAACGGAGCAGCTCCTGCCTTCGGGGTGAATGAGACGCTAGTATCAATTTCGGCATTTCCCTACTCACCTACTCCTGCCGCGGATCCTGTTTCGATTTCCTGATCAAAAAGAATCACAGCCGGTAAAACAGCCAGATGGCAATGATCAACCCAACAGCGGTGGCTAAATTAAGGCGCAAGGTAAGACCGAAGTGCAGGGAGATGATATTTCCAATGTGGATGTTGGTCGGCGAAATCCCCATGGAAGCAGAGTGTGCAAGAATGGGGACGTAATCCCGCAGTGCCTCACCTATGACCGTTCCTATTATGGCCCCAACGATAATGGTTAATAACAACAGCGCCAGCCGAGACTCCCGGTTTCGGGCCAAGGACAACAACCTCCCCGTTTTCCTCATAGCACCCCACGGTATCTTAATTACTATTCCACCAGTTTCGTCTTAACTCCTGCGCCGGGATGCAGATTCCCAAGGAAAGAGGGTGCTGTTGAGACCCATTTCCCACAGCACCCTCATTCGCGGCACGTTTCTCAATAAACAGCCTGAGTAAAAAGGCCTTCGGCAGCGGGGCCTTTAGGCCAGGAATCCCACTTCCCTCCCTGCTGCAGACTGCTTTGCACTATCACTTTATGGACCTAAACGAAGTTCCCGTTCACTGACTGCCGAATAGATCCGCTATACTGAGATACCGCTCGCCGGTATCGGGGAAGACCACTACCACCCGCCGATGGGCCTCCAAACCGGCGGCCACTTTCAGCGCCGCCCAGCAGGCAGCCCCCGCCGAAATCCCCACAAGGATGCCCTCTTCTCTGGCCAGGCGGCGGGCTGTCTCGAAGGCATCTGCCTCGCTGACAGCAATCACCTCATCGATAACGTCCCTGTTCAGCACTTTGGGCACAAATCCGGCACCGATCCCCTGCAGCCTATGGGTCCCGGCTCTGCCCTGGGAAAGAACAGGAGAACCCTCCGGCTCCACTGCCACTACCCACAGCTGAGGCAGCCGCTGTTTCAATACCTCCCCTACTCCGGTAATTGTGCCGCCTGTTCCCACGCCGCCCACGAACACATCGAGTTTTCCGTCCATCTGTTCGAAAATTTCCAAAGCAGTGGTCTCCCGATGGATCTGGGGATTGGCTGGGTTTTCAAACTGTTGGGGCATGAAGTAGTCGGGATTTTCCTTTACCAGGGATTCTGCCTTGGCGATGGCTCCCCGCATCCCCTCGCTGCCGGGGGTGAGGATCAGCTCCGCCCCGTAGGCAGACAGGAGCCGGCGCCGCTCAAGACTCATGGTCTCCGGCATGGTGAGAATCAGCCGATAGCCCAGGGCGGCACAGGCCATAGCCAATCCTATACCTGTATTGCCGCTGGTAGGCTCTACGATAGTGCTCCCCGGTTTCAGCCTCCCCGACCGTTCTGCCGCCCTGATCATAGCCAGGGCAATCCTGTCTTTGACGCTGCCTCCAGGGTTAAAGCTCTCCAACTTGGCATACACTTCTGCCCCCTGGGGCTTGGGCAAGCGCTGCAGCTTAACAATTGGAGTATTGCCGATGAGTTCCAAAATGCTTTCTACCCTAACTCCGGCCATTTGCAACCAACCTCCTGGATTCCCGATCCAGATTACAACCCTCGTTCTCCAAGATACTTCTCTGCCGCCATGGCTGCCACAGCTCCATCGGCCACCGCCGTAACGATTTGCCTAAGGCTCTTGGTCCGGATATCTCCGGCAGCAAAAATCCCCGGTTCTGAGGTGACGGTATCTTCACCGGCCACCACATATCCCCAAGGGTCAAGCTCCACCACACCCTGGAGAAACTCGCTGTTGGGCAGCATGCCGACGTAGATAAACACACCGTCCGCCGGCAGAGTTGTCACGGCACCGGTTTTCACATTTTTCACCCGCAGCTGCTCTACGGCCTGGTGGCCTTCTATGGCTTCAACCACTGAATCCCAGATAAACTCTATCTTGGGATTGGCAAAGGCCCGCTCCTGCAGGTGCCTGGAGGCCCGCAGCTGATCCCGGCGGTGGATGATGGTGACTTTGTCGACAAACCTGGTCAGATAAAGCCCCTCTTCCACCGCCGAGTCGCCACCGCCCACGACTGCCACGCTCTTCCCTCGGAAGAAGGCGCCGTCGCAGGTGGCGCAGTACGAAACCCCCCGCCCTTGAAACTCATTCTCCCCGGGAACACCAAGCCGTCTGGGCTTCGAGCCGGCAGCTGCAATCACCGTCTTGGCGTGAATGGTTTCCCCGCTCAGTACTTCGATTGCAAACAAATCCGCCTGCCGTTTGAGCCCGGTAACGTGCATGTACAAGATCTTGACATCCCACCTCCGGACCTGCTCCTCCATGGCCTGGGTCAAAGCCGGACCGTCGATGCTGTCATATCCAGGATAGTTTTCGATGACGGCGGTGGTAAACATCTGCCCCCCGGTACTCATACCCTCCAGTATGCAGGCCTTCAGGTGAGCTCGTCCAGCGTAAATACCGGCAGTCATCCCGGCGGGACCGCCGCCGATAATCGCCACATCATATACTTCTTCGACCATAGCTCTGCCCCCAGGTCAACGGGGCCATCACCTCTTTTCTGACAACTGACTTGAGACCTGTTCAATGCCTAATCATTGATTCCCCAAAACCGCATGGAGTCCTGTCCAGTCTGCCTATGACAGCCGCTAATACCAGTCTTCCAGCTCTACACCGCTGTAATAGTGGGCGAGGATCTCCCTATAGCTGTACCCTGCGGCAGCCATCCCCTGGGCGCCGTACTGAGACATGCCAACACCGTGGCCGTAACCCCTAACGGTAAAGCCGACTCCCCCGGGATCAGCTTCAGCTGTAAACCAGTTGGAGCGAAGTCCCAGCTTTTCCCTGATCTGGCGGCCGGTAAAGGTTCGGCCCAAAGCATCAACAGTCTTTACCCGGCCGGTGGGATAGTGCTCTGTGATTCTAAAGAAACTGGACAGATCCAGCGGTTCCCCTGCCTTCTCCAGATGTACTCCATCCTGCAGTCCTGAACCGGGTTCATAGACAGACATACCGTCAGGTCCCAGGAAAGGCGTTTCCCGCAGGATATGCCTGAGCTCCTCCGGCAGCTCAGTCTCCAATCGCGCTGCAATCTCATCCCACGCCAGGCGCTGGGTAGTCACATAGTAGGGAGATGCCTCTTCCCAGGGACTGGGTACTCCCACAAGATAGGGCACTGGGTTGAAATAATCCGCCGCCGGCTGGGTGTATCCCCCGCTGGTGGAATGATAGGCCGCAAAGATGGGCCTTCCTTGATAGGTCAACACCTCACCCCTGGTTGCCCGCACCGATGCGCTGATCCGCCAGCGCTTCTGAAAATAACGGTACCAGCCCCACCGCTCCCGCTGAGCCTCAGGGGATATCCAAGCTTGACCTATGCGGAAATCCGTCGAAAGATGGGCATCGCTGCCAGGAACTCCTTTTGCTTGCTCCAAGCGGTAAAGAGCATAGGTACGGGCAGCGACTGCCTGGGCCTTCAGGGCCTCCAAATGAAAATCCGCCGGCATCTCCGCGGCCACAACTCCCACCAGATAGTCTTCTAAGTCCATCTCCACTACCCGACCTAAATCTTCCCGCAGCAGCCCAACGGTAAACCCGCTGGGCTCACTGGGAGGTACCCACCATTTTCCCAACACGATCAAGGCAGGGATCCCCACCAAAAGAAAGACAAAGGCAGTTAAGTACAGGATCAGCCGGGCAAGGCCTCCGCTCCCCCACTGTGGACCGG
This sequence comes from Bacillota bacterium, assembly GCA_012839845.1. Classification (GTDB taxonomy): domain Bacteria; phylum Bacillota; class Limnochordia; order DTU087; family DTU087; genus DTU087. Next base: position 8,823 of record DUMM01000123.1, read on the forward strand.
GTACCATCGCAACTCCCCCATTTTCTGCCGCATTGGCGGTCCGGCCTTCCCGGACCGCGTTCCCCATGTTATGTCACTTGCCGGTCCCATATGCCAACAGCCGTCTTGGATCGATTAAGAAATACCCTACCAAAGCAGCCGCTAGTGCCAGGGCTGCAGCGCCGTAAAACAGCTCCACTCGCTCAAAGCCGATGGCACCAAAGGCAGGGGGACCCACTGCCACTCCGAAAAATCTGACTGTCCCGTATACCGCCGTAATTACTCCCCGTTCATCTTGGGAAACAGCACCGGTAATCAGGGTATTAAGAGGCGGCAGCACGGTGCCGATGCCGATTCCCGCTGCAATCACCGCCGCTGGGAATATCAGTTTTTGCGATGCACACAAAGGTACTACCGCCAAGGCTCCGGCTGCGACAGACATGCCCGCCACCAAGGCGGCTTTTAACAATTCCTGGCGCTTCTCCAAGAAAACACCGGTGCCGTATGATGCAGCAGCCATTGCCCCCACCGGCACCGCCATAGCCAGCCCCTTCGCCACATCCCGGAGATGAAAACGCTGTTCCAAGATATCTGAAAGGTAGCTGAGAAAGCCGAACAAAAGTGACAAAGCCAAGAACCCGATCAAGAAGGCGGCAAACAGCGATATACCCTTTTTCTTCACGATCCTTCCCAAAGTAGAGAAATACTCTTTCCAAGACTCACCTTTCCCGCCAGGATTGGGCTCGTGCAGTCCAAACCACACCAATGCCGCGATGGGGAAGGCTAGAATCCCATACGCGAAAAAGGGAGTATACCAAGCGATCACAGCCAACAGAGACCCCAAGATGGGGCTGACCACCTTACCCACTCCGTTTGAGGCCTCGAGGAATCCCAGGTATCTAGTGAGCTTGTCACCGGTTGTTAAGTCGGCAGCCAAAGCCATCGCCAGCTGATACGTCCCACCTGCTCCCAGACCCTGCAGTACCCGGCCTGCCAGGATGACCTGGAAAGGCTTCTCAAGGGAGATGCTGGCAACGCCGGCCACCAGCCCCCCAAGGCCGTACAGCACCAGAGCAGGTGCAATCACGATTTTTCTGCCGATTCGGTCCGACAGGATACCGGAAAAGGGAATCAAAAGGCCTGCCGGCAGAGAAAATGCCGTAACCAGCAGGCCAACTTTGACTTGACTTATGTTCAGCACTTGTTCGAACGTGGGAAACACCGGAATCAGCATGGAGTTTCCCAAGACCATCACAAAAGGCACCGCCCCGAGAATCAAAAGCTCGCCCCAGCCCAAGCTTTCCTGTTTCTGCTTTTCCATCACAATATCTTCCTCTCCTGCTCAATCAACCTGAAGATATTGTGAGTCCAGACTGAGGCAAACATACCCTGCTCAATCGCCCTTAATCACGTCGTAGCCGGCACCGGCAATGGCTCCTTCAATGGCCTCCGTGTCCACCTGCTCAAGATTGTACCTAACCTCCACCGTGCCGGCCTTTAGGTCTACATTGACAGATTCAACGCCGGACAGCTTGCCTACGGCATCTTCCACTGCCTTCTTGCAATGCTGGCACTGCATCCCGGCCACTCGGAAAACTGTGCTCTGGGTAATCGGCATCGAGCTGGGCCCCCTTTCTCCTTGTCAAGTCAATGCCAAAACTTTGAAACGCGGCACCTTTACCGGTTATTATCTCCAAAACGAAGGAGAAAACAGCCTGGCGTTCCTTACTCACTGCTCACGATCACTGCGGGATAGCCTTTCCCCTCCAGCTCTGCCTTAAGTCTTTCCGCATTCGTCCGCTGCGAAAAAGCCCCCACCTGCACCCGGTGAAGAGATCCCGGAATCACCAGCACCTGGTAGCCCAACCGGCTCAGCTCCTCAGCTAGACCGCGAGCATTGGCCTCAGAGGAAAAGGCTCCCACCTGCACCCGATAGAGGCGGGTACCTGATGAGCCGGATTCAGTCTGGACAGGTTCAGGTTTGAGCTCCGCTTTCGGCTCTACAGGCGCCGGAGACGGCTCCGATGCCGGCTGTCGCGCCGCCGGCACTTCTTCCCCGACATTTCCCGGCTCTGTCGGCTGGCGGGATTCATCCCGTGTGATCTGAACTGCCGGCTGCCTGGCCAGCTGACCGGCTGCTCCCCCTTCCCGGCCTATCTCCCGGTTCAGGGCTCCGGTGGCTGCTTGAATGGCATATAACCCGACAATGTACCCCAAAAAGACTGCGATGCCGGCCACTGCTGCCAGTGTTAGGGCCAGGTAGATTTTGTCTAGGGCTTTGCTGGTCGGTTTGCCCTTTTTCTTTCGGGCCACACCTCTCACCCCATCCCAACTTCCCCTAGGGCATCCTACTTCGCCTTACTAATTTCTGCGCCTAGGTCCACAATCCCTGCAGAATCTGCCTGGGGCACCAAGAGTTTACGTGCCTCCCCAACCAGGTACAAAGATCCACAGATGCAGATCAAATCCTCGGGATGGGCGCAGCTTTTCACCTGCTCAAAAGCAGCAGCGAAGGAATCCGCCGTACCGGCCTTTTCTACCAAACCTTGGGCCTGCTGCAGCAGATAACTCGGATCCACAGGAGCCGACCGGCTGCTGTGGGGAACGGTAAACACCGCGGTATCCGCTTCGGGCAGGAGCACCTGCAGCATAGCTTTTACAGGCTTTTCACCTGTAATGGCCATAATCAGGTGCAGCCTGCGCCAGGAAAAATACACCGGCAGAGCGGCAGCCAGCTGACGACATCCATCCAAGTTGTGGGCCCCATCCAATACCACCAGCGGCTCTCTTCCTACAACTTCCAAGCGCCCCGGCCAGCGGGCTGCGGCCAAGCCTTCTGCCACCTGCTTATCAGTTATCTTTAGGCCCTTCTCTGCCAGAGCATCAATCGCAGCCAGGGCGGTGACAGCATTGGTGATTTGGAAAAGCCCAAGGAGATTGACATGGAAATGCCGCCAAAGTCCCCTTCGGGAAAC
>DUMM01000124.1 GCA_012839845.1 Bacillota bacterium
AATGCCACTACCTCTGCCAGAAGCTCACTATCAGGCCCAGCTCCCGGCACAGCGGAGAGCTGCTGGAGGGTATTGGTGAACATTGTGCCGTATTCCTTGGTTGCCAAGAAACGGATAAACTCAAGGGCTGCTTCTTGGTGTTTGGTTGCGGCATTGATGCCGTAAGAACCGTCTACGTACATTGTGATGTACTTTGGCTGGTCAGCAGTTTCACCCGGCACTACAAACAATCCGACTTCCAGGTCAGGGTTCATCTGGGCAAGGGTACCCAGCTCGTAGATACCGGCCAAGAACATGGCTGCCATCTCTTGGGCGAACATCATCTGCATATCGGTATAGCCGACGCCCATATACTGATCCGGCAGATACGGCCTAAGTTCCAGCATCTTTTCAACGGCGGCCTTGAAGCGGGGATCAGTAAAGGTGGTTTTGCCGGTTGTCACCTCTTCGAAGAAAGTGTTACCGCCGTAGAATGTCGGTGCCACCGCACCGAAGAATGTCTCCAGGGTCCAACCCTCTTTACCCCCATTGGCAAAGGGAATATATCCTGCCTCTTTAACCTTGGCTGCCAGCTGCAGGAATTCATCCCAAGTGGAAGGCTCCTCTAAGCCCAGCTCCCTAAAGATGGCTTTGTTGTACAGCACCTGCACCGTCTGGACGGCAAAAGGCACTCCGTAAACCCTGCCGTCAGCCCGGTTGGTTGCTCCCAAGAGCACATCGCGGCTGAAGTTGGCAAGTTCGGGCACTTTGTCATCTAAAGGCATCAAGTAGCCGGCTTTGGCCAAGGGTTCCATACCGCCGTAGGCCCGCAGGTGGATAATGTCAGGGCCCGAACCAGCTTGCAGCGCCGTTGCCAGAATGGTGTTGTACTCGGTGTTCCTATATGCCACAAACTCTACATTGATGTCTGGGTACTTGGCGTTAAACTCTCTGATGAACCGGTTATACGCATCGATGTCCTCTGTTCTCCAGCTCCAAAAGGTCAAATTGACCTTTTCCGCCACGGCCGCCGGGGTCAGCATCAATCCCAGGCAGGCGATGACCGTCAAGACAACCAGAGCTTTTCTTGTCATCATCATCGACTCTCCTCCTCACCTTCTTAAGCTGACCTTCGTGCCGAAAACCCCATAGCCAAGCTTCGTACTGCCCCATCACCTCCTGAATGTTGGCAATCACTGTGCATTTTCACTACTATGTTCACCGCGTCTTTGGTTAATCCTTCTTACTTTTGTCATTTTCGTTAGAAGGTTTTTTAACCCCCGCGTCGAATTATTCGCTGTAGTATTCGCAGAAGGCGCTGCAGTACTGCTGAATTGCTCAAAACCCTTGGCCGACCGGTGGCAGCGCAAACACACAGAAAGCGGTGATGGACGTGAAAGACGCCTTTGAACAGAGCAGCTGCTTGATCAGACTCCGGGGACTTCTTCCCAACTTAAGACCCTCTGAGCAAAAAGTAGCGTCATATATACTTTCCCATCCGGAGAAGGTAGTTTATCTGTCCATTACTGAACTGAGCCAAATTGTCGGCGTCAGCGATGCAGCTATCGTCAAGTTCGCTCAGCGGATCGGGTACAAGGGATACCAAGATTTGAAGATCAGCTTGGCCCAGGAGCTGCCTCAGACTGGCGAACCGGTGTACGGAGAGATCGAGCTTGATGACAGTATCGGCCAGGTGAAGGAGAAGCTCTTCCACGCAAACATCGCCGCCTTGCAGGACACCAAAGAAGTTCTCGACGACCGGGCTCTGGAAGCTGCCATAGATGCGATCCTCGGCGCCCAGCGCATCGATTTCTACGGCCTGGGTGCTTCAGGAATTGTGGCCCAAGATGCACAGCACAAATTCCTCCGCATCGGCTTCAACTGCAACGCCTATATAGACACCCACATGCAGGCCTCCATGGCTGCACTTCTGAAAAAGGGCGATGTAGCTGTAGGGATCTCCCATTCGGGCCAGACGAAGGATATCGTATCAGCCATAAGAATAGCCAACGCGGCCGGAGCTACCACCATCTGCATCACCAACTACCCGGCCTCACAAATAGCTCAGGAATCAAAGATTAAGCTGTTTACTTCTTCCCGGGAAACCACCCTGAGAAGCGGCGCTATCGCCTCCCGCATCGCTCAGTTAAGTGTCATCGACGTTCTGTATATAGGAGTGGTACTGAAAAAATACCAGACAGCCATGGAGTGCCTAGAAAAGACCAGAAAGGCAGTATCTGACAAGCGCTTTTGAAAAAGTCACCGGAAAGGGGACCCAGCAGTGAAGGAATTGAAAAAATGCGGCTGCGGCGTGGAGCCGCTTGCAGACAACAGCCCCTTGACAACAGAGGCCCGCAATGAGAACTCTCTGCAGCTGGACACTATGACGACAAGGGAGATCCTGACCTTGATCAATGCCGAAGATCATAAAATCGCGCCGGCTGTAGCGGAGGTCATTCCTCAGATCACTCAGGCAGTAGAGCTCATCACCACCCGCCTAAAGGCAGGAGGGCGCCTGTTTTATGTAGGAGCCGGCACCAGCGGCCGACTTGGCATCCTGGACGTTGCGGAAATTCGGCCTACCTTCGGCATCGGATTGGATACTGTCGAAGCAATCATCGCGGGGGGAGCCAAAGCTATCACCGAAGCGGTCGAGGAGGCAGAAGACGATTTTCATCAAGGCAGCAAGGAACTGAAACGCCGAAGCATTGATGGGAATGATGTAGTAGTGGGTATCGCAGCCAGCGGCAGTACTCCCTTTGTCCTCGGCGCTTTAGCTGCAGCCAGAGAGGTGGGAGCAGCCACCATCGGCATAGCCTGCAACTGCAACAGCCGCCTGCGGGATTACAGCGACATAACCATCGAAGTGGTGGTAGGTCCAGAGGTCCTCACCGGTTCCACCCGCATGAAGGCCGGTACAGCCCAGAAGATGGTGCTCAACATGATCAGCACCGCCACCATGGTGAAACTCGGGCAGGTTTATGAGAATCTCATGGTAGGAATGCAGATCACCAACACGAAATTGGTACAGCGGGCCATCAGAATAGTGTCTGCCGCTGCTGGGGTATCTGCCGCTGAAGCGGTGGATTTGCTGGAAGCATCCGGAAAGGACATTAAAACAGCTATCGTCATGGGAAAACTCAAAATCGATGCTGCCTCTGCTAAGGAGCTTCTGGAACAAGCCGACGGCTATGTTCGCAAAGCCATTGCCCTTGGCTTAAATAACCGGCGTTAGTTCAAGTGAGAGCGACAGGTGATCATATGAAATACATACTGGGCATCGACGGCGGTGGATCCAAGACAACGGCTATCCTGGCAGATGAAACCGGGAAGATCCTGGGTAAGGGGAGGGGCGGGGCCAGCAACTACCAGACCATCGGTCTAGAAAATGCCGGCCAAGCCATCAAGTTCGCCGCTGCCGCTGCCGTTGAGCAGGCTGCGGAGAATTTGTCTGTCTCATGGGCCGATCTAGAAGGCAGCGTAGCAGTCGTCGCCGGACTTGCCGGGGCTGACCGGCCCCAAGATAGAGAGCGCCTCAGGGCTGCTCTTCTAGCCCAGATGCCCGTAAACCCGATTGGACTCCGCGTGGAACATGATGCCTTGGTCGCCCTGGCAGCCGCCACAGGAAACAAACCGGGTATTATTCTCATCGCAGGCACCGGCTCCATAGCCTTCGGCATTGATAGGAACGGCCGACAAGTTCGCGCCGGAGGCTGGGGTCCCATCTTGGGCGACGAAGGAAGCGGGTATTTTATCGGCAGGGCTGCGCTCACGGCGGTGCTGTGGGAATATGACGGCCGGGGCAAACCCACCTCGCTTACCAAAAGAATTACCTCCTACCTGCAGGTCACCCAGCCCGATGAGATAGTTCCCCTGGTTTATCAGGGACCTCTTCAAAGACCGGAAATTGCGAGGCTCGCGGAAATAGTCCTGGAGGAAGCTGCCGGCGGCGATGAAGTAAGCTGCCGCATCATTGCCGACGCTGCCGACCACCTGGTGAAACTCATCAGCGCGGTGTTAAGCAGGCTGGACTGGTGTGAGCCGGGGATACCTGCCGCTGGCACGGGAGGGCTGCTGCAGCCCGAGAATATGTTGTGGACAAACATTGCCAAAGCTCTAGCTGGAACCCATCCTCAAGTGGTGTTCGCTCCTCCAATGCTGCCCCCGGAGTTGGGTGCTGTACTGTTGGGGCGGGAAATGCTGGATACGGCCGTTGGCCAAGAAGAGTTTATTGCCAACCTCAGATGGTCCATTGAGGAAACCTCCCAGTCATAATATTGGCGCAATGCTTCACAACGGCACACACAGCTATAGGGTGAAATATCATGCCTTGCCCCGCAGCAATCTCCCACCACACAGACCGACTCTACCAATGGTGAAAAACGGCCAAATTCGTCGAAAGCGAACATCGACTCCACCTTCCTGCGGAAGTAGAATGTCAATGATTATAGGCACTTGCGAGTGCTATTTCACCGTAGATGAAGGTGGTCTCTATGGGCCTGAGGGTCGGTCTCACTTATAATCTCAAGGCAGACTGCCCCCCGGAAATGCAGACAATTGAAGATGCCGGTGCAGAGTATGAGTCGGAAGAGACAGTTGCAGGCATCGCCACGGCCTTAGAGCAGCTGGGGCATGAAGTCATCCTCTTGCCTTACAATAGGCTCTTGCCGCGGCGGCTGGCGGAAGTGCATGTTGACATCGTCTTCAACATCGCGGAGGGATGGGTAGGGCGCAACCGAGAATCGTTGGTACCAGCCTTGTTGGAGTTTTACAATATTCCGTATACCGGTTCGGATCCCCTCACCCTCGGATTAACCCTGGACAAGGCGCTCTGCAAACAGGTGGTCAGTGCCGCCGGAGTGCCGACTCCCAAGGGTGTGGTAGTGACCAACCCTGCCGACAGCAGGTTGGATGAACTGGAGTATCCGGTGTTTATCAAGCCAAACGCTGAAGGATCCAGCAAAGGCATCCGCAGTTGGTCGAGGGCGCACAATCCTGTTGAACTAAGGGAAAAGCTCGCTTGGGTACTGGAACACTATCGTCAGCCGGTCCTGATAGAAGAGTTTCTGCCGGGCCGAGAGTTCACCGTTGCCCTTATCGGTAACGAGAATCCCCGGATTCTGCCGGTAATGGAGATACTGCCTGGAGACCAGTGCCTGCAGGATACCGCTTTTGTCTATTCCTTCGAAGTTAAAAGCGGCAATCTGGAGCGGTTCTCCTGTCCAGCGGCTGTTGATCCCCCATTGCTGGCCCAAATCCAGCAGATTGCTCTGCAGGTTTTCACCGCAGTGGAGTGCCGAGATGTTGCGAGGATTGACATTCGTCTGGATGGAGCAGGCAACCCCAAGTTTCTAGAGATCAACCCGCTGCCGGGCCTTTCCCGAGTGAGCCTGCTGCCGTTGGAGGCTCACGCTGCAGGAATGAGCTTCGCGCAGCTTGTGGGAGCGATTCTCTCCGCAGCCGTCAGCCGTTATCCCCATTTGAACGATAGGATCTTCTTGAAGGAGGCTGCCCTCAGCTAAAATGGAACTGATTGACGATTGGCAATGGCAAATGGCCAACAGGATCACTGATGTCGCTGCCCTGTCCCAATACGTAGACCTAACTGAAGCAGAAGCTTCGGAAATCAACACCGTCGGCAGTAAATTCCGGTGGGCTATTACCCCTTACTACGCCTCCCTCATGGATAGGCGCAATGTCAACTGTCCCATCCGCAAGCAAGCGATTCCTTCTATCTTGGAACTGAGGTGCTTCAGAGGCCTGCAGGATCCTCTGCATGAGGAGACTCAGTCTCCTGCTCCTGGACTGATTCACCGCTATCCGGACCGGGTAGCGCTTACGGTCAGCTCTGTCTGTGCAGTGTACTGCCGCCACTGCACCCGCAAACGCTTCGTTGGTCAGCCGGTACCTCGCACTACTTGGAGTGCTGTCAGTGCTGGGATCGAATATATAAGGCAAACCGAGGCAATTCGAGACGTGCTCATTACCGGCGGAGATCCTTTCATCCTCCCCGATGAACGCCTAGAACGCATCCTAAAGGAGCTGCGGTCCATTGACCATGTGGAAATTATCCGCTTTGGAACAAGGACCCCTTGCACCATGCCTCAGCGCATCACGACAAAGCTGTGCGACATGCTGGCCAAGTATCATCCCGTGTGGGTCAATACCCATTTCAACCATCCCCGGGAACTGACGGAAGAAGCCGCGCAGGCTGTAGATAGGCTGCTGCGGGCAGGTATTCCGGTGGGCAATCAAAGCGTTTTGCTGCGGGGGATTAACGACGATATAGATACAATGAAAAAGCTGCTTCACGGGCTGCTGAAAATGCGGGTAAGACCGTATTACCTTTACCAGTGCGACCCGGTCATCGGAACAGAGCACTTCTGGACCCCCCTAGAGACAGGTCTTGACCTCATCGACCAACTTCAGGGTTACACTACAGGATTCGCCGTTCCCCAGTTCATCGTCGACAGCCCTATCGGGAAAATCCCCGTCAGCCGCTCCCGGCTGCTGGAACTAACCGAGGATCATGCTGTGTTAAGAAACTACGAAGGGAAAACCATTACAATCTCTTACCCTATGCAGCTTCACTCCCACAGTATCCTGCCTGCAGCGTGTCAGTGAGGCGAGAATCTTAGCAGTCCAGGAGTGGAACTAGCGGAGAATACAAGGGGTGTGCCTCTGCACACCCCTGTGTTTCAATGCAATCCGCTTGAGTTCCCGGGTATACGGAATAGGATTGAGACACAAATCTGCTGTCCCGATGCGCATTGCCGGATCAGTCCCAGTGAAGAGGAAATCACCGCCCTATGCAGAACTATGATTGTACCTAATGAACCTATAAGACAAAGGGGGTTCAACGATGGCCGACCAGAAGCGCGTTGCGGTGTTGGTTGAGCGGGACTATGAGGATCTTGAGCTTTGGTATCCCTATTTGCGCCTCGTTGAGGCGGGATGCAATGTCAGTATCGTCGGTCCTGAAGCTGACAAGGAGTATCTCAGCAAGCACGGCTACCCCATCAAATCTTGCACCTGTATGGTAGATGCCAATAAACAGCAGTGGGACGCGGTAGTCGTTCCCGGCGGCTGGGCACCGGATCGGCTCCGCCGCTATCCCGAGATGGTAGAACTGGTCCGGAAAGTCAACCAGCAGGGAGGCATTGTTGCTGCAATTTGCCACGGCCCATCACTACTTGTCTCCGCCGATATAGTACGGGGCAAGAAGGTGACATCTTACGACGCCATTAAAGATGACCTCATCCACGCCGGGGCCAATTGGACTGATGCGGAAGTGGTAGTCGACGGGAATTTGATCACCTCCCGCACCCCTGCGGATCTAGTCCCCTTCATGAAGGCAGTCCTGGCGGGGTTAGGACTGTAGAAAAAAAGGGGTGCCGGGAAACCAAAAGTTCCCGGCACCCCTTTTGTCCACCGGTTCTAGCCTTTTACCACCGCAACTGTCCTCAGTCTCAGCACCGGTTCGACAAGGTCCAGTTGGTACTTCAGCACCTCATTGATATCCTTATACGCCCATCTCGACTCTTCTGCCACATCAGACCGCTTCCGCTTGCCCAGCACTACATTCTGCGACTTAAGATCCTCAATAACGTCCTGCACGCTGAACTGCTTAAGAGCTTCATTTCTGCTCATCACCCGGCCGGCGCCGTGGGAACAGCTGCAGAAGGATTCGGGATTGCCCTTTCCTTTCACTATATAGCTAAAAGAGCCCATGGCACCGGGGATGATACCGTATTCGTCCTTACCAGCCCGAATGGCACCTTTGCGGTGAACCCATACATCCCTGCCGAAGTGGTTCTCCAGGACGGCGTAGTTGTGATGAGCATCAATTTCTAAGATTATGCGCACATCATCGACAGCGGCATACCTAAACAGGTTTTCAAAAACAATCTCCTTCAGCCGCTGCATCATCAGCGCCCGATTCTCTTTGGCAAACCCCAGGGCCATGTTCATCCAAGCGATATACGCCTTTCCCTCCGGCGTATCAGTAGGCAGATATGCCAGCTGCCATTCCCGGGGTATCGGAGACTTGAGCTGAGCATTGAGGGTCTGTGCCCGTTTGTCAAAGGCACGGCAGATCTGCAGTCCCAAGTTGCGGGACCCCGAATGCACCATGAGCCCCAATCTGCCTTCATCGTCGACCTGCAGCTCTATAAAATGATTGCCGCTGCCTAAGGTGCCCAACTGGTAATAAGCCCTCTCGATTTCCTTCTCCAGTTCCGGCATGGGATAAGCCGGCGGTTTGAACCCATCCAGAACCTTGGAAGGCTGCGGCGTCTTTTGGTGATCAAAACCGGTGGGAATGCTTCTCATAATGTCTCCCACGATCTTTTCAGCCAAAGTACCGTTATTCACTTTCACTTCATTGAGGAGATCTGCAGGCAAGTCAATATGGACAAAGGATACACCGCAGCCAATATCATTGCCGACCGCGTTGGGAATGATGGCATCTTCTGCAGCCAGCACCCCTCCAATAGGCATTCCGTAGCCGGCGTGGCAGTCCGGCAAGAGGACCACATGGCGGAAAGCACAGGGCAAGTTGGCCAAATTGATCGCCTGTTGCATGCAGGTTGGCTCAACTTGAGCAGGGTCCTCCAGCCAGACCCTAATAGGTTTGTTGGCTACAGCTTTCAGTACAAACATTTCACCACCCCTTGGCCAATGATACCCGCCAGGAGTTTTGGTCTATAAGTTGTTCTTCAACCACTCCCAACCTTTACGGAAACCTTGGGCATGATCGGTTTTGCCTTCATATTCTACACACCATACGCCTTGGTAATTTGCCCTCTTCAAGCATTCTACCGCCCAGCGGAGGTCCAACTCGCCTTCACCCAGCGCCGTTCCTTCGTATTCCGCCAAACTGTTCCTGCCATCTTTCATATGGACGTGCAGCACCCAGGGTGCAATTTTCTCGTAGAATTCGTTAACCTTTTCCAAAGGATGTCCCGCCCAGCGGTAGTTCATGGTATCCAGATTTGCACCCATGTTCTTGCTGTCTACAGCTTTCAGCAGTTTAACCTGAAGATCCGCATCATTGGTTACCAGCCCGTGATTATCCAAGGCAAATTTGAAGTCTTCCTGCTCGACAAAATCCCGGCAGCGGCTGAAACCTTCAATCATGAGATCCAGCCATCGCTCCTCGGGTACGCCCTCTTTGGGCCAGCCTCCATCTACCCGCAGCAGTCTGGTACCGAGTACAGCCGCCAATCGGCACACGTGCTTTAGGCGCTCCACTTGAAACTCCATGGCCTCTTGGTTGGCAACCAAGAAATCATTTTGCGCAGCCAGAGCGGAAACTCTTATTCCTCGGCGGTCCAACTGGGTACGAACCCGTTGAGCAGCGGCCAAGGCCTCTTCATAGCTCTGTCCCTCTTCCCAAATGTCTTCAGCCAAAAGTTCCACATATTCAAACCCAACCTCAGCAGCAAAGTCTAAGAAAGCCTCCAAATCTCCCGGAAAGTTGTAGTGGACTGCCCCTATCTTCGCCATTGTGGAGTCTCCCCTTTGCAGTTGCTGTTTACTCCCTTTTTCGGCGTCCCGCAGCGGTAACCTCTTTTGCCCAATAATCCCTGGTCTCAGTCCTGCAGTTCTTCAAAGTACTGATTCTTTTTGGCAGCAACCGCCTCTATCCCCCGAGATCCCTCCGGAGAAAAGGAAAAGCCCCAAAACCCAACGGCCATGGGGCTTCATGCCTGGCCCGCCCGGCAGGACTCGAACCTGCGGCCTTCTGGTTCGAAGCCAGACACTCTATCCAGCTGAGCTACGGGCGGTTGATTGACTCAGTCGGTCATATTGTACCATAAAGGTACTGCCGAAACAACCGCTACCAAACCCCAGCTGCGACCGCTTTCTTCAGTCTACAGCATACCCCATAAGGAGAGCATCATAGAACTTGCCCTGGAGCAGAAACTGCCTGGTGATCATGCCTTCTTCCTGAAAACCCATTTTCTTGTACAGCTGAATGGCTCTGAGATTGTCTGCACGTACACGGAGATTCACCTTGCGGATGACACCTGATTCCCTACACCACTGGAGCAGACAGCGGATCAGCTCGGTGCCGATGCCTTTGCCCCAGTGGCTCTTCAGAACGCTGACCCCAAATTCGCCGATATGGGCTGTTCGAGGTCGGGAACCGCCTGCAAAACTCAGGCTGCCAACTATGCGCCCGTTGAGAACAGCCACAATGTAAAGCGCGTTGTTCTTAGAGGCAACCCCCGCTAAGTAGGCCTTTTCCTGTTCCAGTGTTATGCCCAATTCCCCCGGTCCAAATGTGAGAAAATCCGATTCGCCTGCAATTTTCTCAGTATACTTAAGGAGCTCTGGGGCGTCTTCAGCAGCTGCTTCCCTTATCACCAGCAGTTCTCCGCTTCTTAGCTTGACCTGGACAGCTGGAATCTTCCCCAACTTTGTTCACCTGCTCTTGTCTACAGTTTCCATGGCTTCCGGAGATACAGCCAACTTGCATTTCTAGTACTGGACTTAAGCTTCAGTATTCCTCTTAAGCAGCAAGGAACCCGCAAAAGGGGCATAGAATTTAAGGTAGCCGGCACCTGCATGCAGCGTCTCCGGGCAGTACAGCATGTTAAGCGTATCATGCCTTTGGGGTAAGAATGACCCTGCTGAGCGGCTTCCGGAGGGAGAATCAATGAAAAAGGCCAAGCCTTCCTTAACCAGCTTTCAACTAAAATGCATTGCCGCACTGCTGATGGTCTTAGATCACCTGCGGCAGTTCTTTCCCGCGTTTCCCCTCTGGTTCCGGTATCTAGGCAGACTGTCTGCACCCATCTTCTTTTTTCTAACAGTCGAGGGATTTTTCCATACCCGAAATAGGGGAAGGTACGCTGCTCGGCTTCTGGGTGGAGGCATCATTATGGCGGTAGGTTCGCGCATTCTCACTTATCTATTCCCCAGCGACATGGCGCTGTACAACAACATCTTTTTCTCCCTTGGACTTGGGGTTGCACTGATGTCTGCCTGGCAGCAGCTGGAGGAGACTAAAGATGAAGGGCTGTTCAAGCCCGTCATTCTTCTCATTCTCATCGCCATGCTTTTTACAGAAGCCAATATATATGGAATTATGGTGGTTCTTGTCTTTTACCGCTTTCGGGAAAGAAAGAACCTTTTAGCTTCCCATTACATCCTGTGCTCACTACTTCCCAGCCTGCTGAGCCCTTTGAGCATCAAGCAGCCTTTCGGCATCAGCTACAACCTCAGCCTCCACCAGTTTTTCGTTGTGGACTATCAATGGATGATGGTCCTCGCCCTGCCTTTCTTCTTCATATACAACGGTGAGCTGGGAAGCAGAAGTCCTGCAGCTAAGTGGTTCTTCTACCTCTTCTACCCAGCTCACCTCTGGCTGTTGTATCTGGCCAGGTATTGGTCAGCGGCCTAGTACCCGATCTCCAGATCAACTATGTTCTTCATCTCAGTTTCACGGCCGGCCAGCCACACTTTTAGATTGTGGCAGAAGATCTCCGTTATCCGGCGGTTGGCTTCGGGTGTCACTCCTCCAGAATGGGGGGTAATAACCACATTGGGCATCTCCCATAGAGGGCTAGTTGGAGGCAGCGGCTCTTCTTCAAAGACATCTAAGCCAGCTCCTGCCAAACGTCCCGCCCGGAGGGCATTGATCAAGGCCTGTTCGTCTATGATGGGCCCACGGCCCACATTAATAAGCACAGCATGAGGCTGCATCCAGCCCAGCTCCCTCTCACCGATGAGCTTTTCCGTCTCCCGGGTCAGCGGCAGAGCGATCACGACATAGTCACTGACCGTCAAGAGTTCTCTGAGTCCTTCTGAGCCGGAAACCAGATGATCTACATAAGGGGGCTTTTCCGTCATTCTGCGCTTGTATCCCCAAACCTCCATGCCGAAGGCCTTAGCTCTAAGGGCAATTTGGGTGCCTATGTCCCCCAGACCGAGGATCCCGATGGTCTTGCCGTAGAGCTCACCGGAATCGGGCAGTTTTTGCCAGCGTTTTTCTTGCTGGAAGCGGGCATAGCGGTAGAGGGTCCGGCTGAAAGCCAGCATCAGAGCAAAGGCATGTTCTGCCATGGGCACCCCATAGACCCCGCTGGAGTTGGTTACAATCACTTGTGAGTGAGCGTAAAGCCCGGGATCTGCGTACCCATCCGCCCCTGCACTGGGAAGATGGATCCAGCTGAGCTGCGATGCACCCTTAAGAAACCTTCGAGGCGGCCAGCCGAGAAAGATCTCAGCCCACTGCACGTCTTCTGCCGTAACGTCCTCCCGATTCTTGGTCTGCAGGTTCGCATTCGGTGCTGCCTCTTTTATCTCGGCCAGCAAGCTGTCATCTAAGCCGTACGCAATCAAGATATTTGGCCGTTCATGACCCACGGCAGTCTCCTCCTTGCCAAGTCTGTCTCTCATTAGTGTTTGTACCTTGCAGCGCAGGATCGCTTAGGGTCTTCCTCTCGGCACTGCCTCTTAGTAGGGGGCTTGTTCTCGACATACTGCCCTCAATGATGGTTGTTATCCATGTAAGATGCCCTCAGTTCTCTAATCATATCGTGCTTGAGATGCCAGAGCTTATCGCTTAAATCGACGATGTACTTTTCGGGGTTGATTAAGCGCTTGTATTCCGGCCAGAAGCGCTCTAGTTGTCCAGCAGCATAAGCCTGAACCTCGTGCACAGATGGGCATTGGTAGACCTGCTCACCGTTGCGGAATATAGGTACCAGCAGCCGCTCCATTTCGTAATTCCGCAAGGTTTTCCGCTTCCAGGTATCTACCGGATCATATATGGTGAGGGGTCCATGAGGAGGAAGTTCCTCATCGGCGAGGATTATCAGGTCTGCTAGGGCTTTGCCGGTTTCTCTGCTGTAGAAGCGGACTACATCCTTAATTCCCGGGTTGGTAGTCTTCTCCGCGTTGTCGCTGACCTTGATCTTCGGGATCATCTTGCCGTTTTCCTCAATGGCAACCAGCTTATAGACGCCACCCAGAGAGGGGTTGTCATCACCGGTGATGAGCTTAGTCCCTACCCCCCAGCTGTCTATCTTGGCTCCCTGAACCCGAAGATCTCGAATTATGTTCTCATCCAAATCCCCGGAACCCACGATGATCGCATGCTCCAGTCCTGCCTCGTCCAGCATCTTTCTAGCCACTTTAGACAAGTACGCCAGATCACCGCTGTCTATCCGGATTCCCACAAACTTCCGGCCTTTGGCCTCCAACTCTTTAGCAACTGTAATCGCATTAGGAAGCCCGCTTCTGATGGTATCGTAGGTATCCACCAGCAGCAGGCAGGCATCAGGGTAGGCTTCGGCATAAGCTCGAAAAGCAGTTAGTTCATCGGGGAAGCTCATGATCCACGCATGGGCTTGCGTACCCTTGACGGGAATGCCGTACAGCTGACCGGCCAGCACGTTACTGGTGGCCCTGCAGCCGCCAATGTAGGCTGCCCGGCTGCCGTACAGGCCGGCAAACAGCCCCTGGGCCCGCCGTAAGCCAAACTCCATGACTTCTGTATCCTCAGCAGCGCTTACAACCCGGGCTGCCTTGGTTGCAATCAAAGTCTGATGGTTGATAATGCTGGTCAAACTGGTCTCAATCAACTGCGCCTCAGCTATGGGAGCCGTAATCCGCATGATGGGTTCATTGGGGAAAATGGGCGTCCCCTCCGGCACCGCATCCACATCCCCAGTAAACCTCAGTCTTCCCAAGTAGTCGAGGAAATCATCGGGGAACAGTCCCAGGCTTCGCAGATAATCCCGATCCTCTTTGGTGTATCGGAGTTCGTTAAGATACTCTATGGCCTGCTCCAGACCTGCAGCTATAGCGTATCCATTGTTCCAGGGCAGACGGCGGAAAAATAGATCGAATACCGCTTTGCGATGGGCAATACCGGACTTGTAGTATCCGTAAACCATCGTCAGCTGGTACAGGTCTGTTGCCATAGATAGGTTTAGTTTACTCACTTTTTGTACCTCCCGGCTATATGTAACCCCAGCGGGGTTGGCTGCAAACATGCCGCGCCTGGTAATCATAGACATTATAGCAGAAGTGTGATGAAATGTCGCTACAGGTAGGAACCCATCCTGTATCAGGATGGGTTCCTAGACAATCATCGGTTATGCAGTCAGAGCAGCCTCCGGCGTAGAGGGCACTCTGCTGTTGCCTCACATACTGATTTGCTCCCGCTTGAGATTGACTCCAATGACAACCAGCTGCCCCACAGGCTCTGCCTCATCTGCAGCCCCGGCAATCTCTGTCTCCCCCATAGTGTACTGAAGCAGATGGGGTCTGCCGGCGATGTTGACAAAGCCTTTAGCCCGCAACACATTAGAAGGCAGGGCTGCCGTCACTGCAGCACAGGCTTCGGCGGCGTCAGCAAAGGGCCCTATCGGGATGGTGATGGATACCAAGGGATCCCGGGCCGGTATCCGTTCCCCCAGGTATCTGTGCCTGCCGGTCTCCGCCGGCAAGGACAAGATCATGTCCCACTCTGCTGGAGTTAAGCGGCCGTAGGGAGCTGTAAGCTGCACCGCGTCAGAGTTAAGTTCTTTTAGAACCTCCCGCAGCCTTGTCAACTGGTCTTCCTCAACCAGATCTGCCTTAGTGATCAAAAAGACATCCGCTGCTTGGGCCTGAGCTCTGGCAGCTTTCATGGTCTGAATCACCTTGGGAAAGTTGACGGCATCCACTACTGTTATAGTCCCAAACAGCCGGTAAGCTCCCTTTATCTCCGGATAACCTAGGAAATCTCCCATTTCAAAGGGATCGGCAACGCCAGTAGCCTCAATGACAACCATATCCGGCTTTGGATCCCGGGTGAGCTTTTCCATGGCCGCCAGGAAATTATCCCTGATACAGATACAGAAAATCGATCCGTTTTGCAGCTCCACAAGCTCCGCGGCCTGACCATCTACCAGTCTGCCGTCAACACCCACGCTGCCGAACTCGTTCATTACCACGGCTACCCGCCGGTATCTGCGGGCAAGCACCGGCAGCATCTCATTGAGAAAGGTTGTCTTGCCGCTGCCGAGAAAACCGGTCAGCAAAATCACATCGATCAAGCTTTCAGCACCTTCTCAATTTCCTGCTTGTAGGTGGCAAGATCGGGAATGTAGGAGACAAAGGTCGGCTTGCCGTTGATTACAATGGTGGGGATGTTGGTAACACCCAACCGCTGCATTCGCACTATATTCTCCTTCTCGGTGATCTTGTACTCCACCCAATCGACCTTGCCCTCGAATAACTTGGCCACTTGCTTGGTGGCATCAACCATGTACTTGCACGGCGGACAGGTAGCTGAATCTAGAGTCAGCACTTCGATTAGAACTCCCGGTAAGCTGTCGTAGTCGGGCATCTCTATCTCAACGTCCGCCGCAGCGCTGTCATCCTTATTAGTCTCTACGAATACCCTGGCCTTCTCTGGGTCAAAGACCGCCAAGCTGATGGCACTGACATTCTCTGGAGGCACATTATAGGGTATATCGCAGCCCGGCGAGAGGATATAGCCCGGCCCCTTGTGGGCGTCCATCAGTTCCAGTGCCTTCGCCATGTTATCGGCTTGGCTGCCCAGCAGCATCACTGTAGTAAGGGGAATGTTGCCGCCGTAGGATATCTGATACCTATCAGCGATCTCCTTCGCATATTCGAGATTTACATTTTCGTCTATCGAGATCCCATCGGGCCTGCACTGGGCCATCACTTCCAGCACCGGTGTTGCGTTGCCGCACACAAAGAAGGATGAGCAGGCGCCTTTCTGCCTGATGAAATCGAAAATGTGGCTAGCAGCTTTGCTCACAAACTCCTGGAAATGGTCAGCAGATATTTGGGATATCATGGGATCGACAACGGCAATGACGTCCATGCCTGCATCGATGTAGTATTCAGCTACCTGCTCTGTCACCTGCCGGCAGAAATCTATCAATTCCTTGACGGTCTCCGGCTGATCAAACATGTCTAGGAACAGATTGGTACCCCGAAGGTGCAGTGCCAAGGTGAAGGGGCCCACCACTAAGCCGTATAGTGCAGTATTGCGGCCGATCTCTTCCTTCAGGTTTCGCATAGCTTCTAGGATAATGGGAAGTCTTCCATCCTCCGGCCTCGGCAGCCGCAGCTCCTTCAGCTTTTCGTAACCATCAGCTAAAGGATGGGTTGCTACAGCAGGAGGCGCATCCTTTGCCCACTTAAGTTCACACCCGAGAATCTCCGCCTCCACCTGCAAATCGAAAACCACCGGCTGTCCATCGGGCCGATACCGCTGGTTAGCCTCTACTCCACAGGCTGTCAACAGTTCGGCGCTTTTCAACAGCTGCTCAGCGTCAACTCCTTTGAGACTGCCGATGTGCACTCCAGTAAATGGTACCCAAGGCACCCGAGGCGTCGGCTGCCTTTTGAGTGCTGCCAATACCAGCTCTCTACCTGTCATTACATGACCCCCTTAGGGAAATACCTCTTGCAATCGCTGGCGTTATAATTATTGACTTAGACAGCAAGCACCTTGGAAGTTCCTTGCTCTGTTCCGGTGTGTTCTTGCTTATTCTACGATCTTCACTACCTCATTCAGGGGCCGTCTAGCGGGTGCCTTGGGCGGTTCCGCCAAATTGCTGTAACCCAAAGGTACTATAACCACCGGCCTTAATCCGTTAGGTATATCCAAAACCTTCCTGACAGCTTCTTCGTCAAAGGCCCCAATCCAGCAAGTGGCAAGGCCCAACCCCACCGCCATCAGCATTAAGTTCATAGCGGCAGCTGCTGTATCCTGCAGGCAGTACAGATTAGCCCCCCGTTCTCCATAGCGGGCAGCACTCCTAGCCGGCTCAGCGCAGATGACAATCACCACCGGTGCCTCAGCCAAGAACTTCTGACCGAAGGCTGCTTCGGCAAGTTTCTGCCGGGTATCAGGGTTTTTTACCACGTAGAAAAACCACGGCTGGCGGTTACCGGCACTGGGAGCCAGACAAGCTGCTTCCAGCAGCCGAGACAAAGCAGCGTCCGGTATTTCGTCAGATGTGAAACGCCTAATACTCCGTCGTTCCCGGATGGCATCAGCAACATCCTTAGTCATTTTTCAACCTCCTCCTCATCCCACAGTCTGACTGTATTCTGCCTCAAAGGGGAGACAGGCGATTCTACCGGATCCGAAAGATTTTTCCCCCTGTAAACGGGAAGCCTGACAAAAAACGTGGTACCTTGTCCCGGAGTTGTCTCAAACCAGATCTCTCCGTGATGGAGTTCGCTGATGATTTGGGATGTGATCAAGAGCCCCAACCCTGTACCCCTGGGCTTGGTAGTAACCATCTCCTGAAAGATGCGGTTCCGGATCTCTTCAGGTATCCCCGGTCCGGTATCGGCGATCTCTAAACGTACTTGGCGCAGGGGTTTTTCGTAAATCAGGCAAATGGTAAGCTTTCCTCCGTCCGGCATGGCATCTAGAGCATTGGCTATAAGACTGCGCAAAGCCCTATTGAGCAGCTTGATATTTCCTCCGACCGGTGGGATTATCGGTTCTGCGCAGACCCGGCTTTCGATTCCCCGCCGTGTAAACTCTGGTGCCCACGAGGAAACCAACTCTTCCACCAGTACTCCAACATTGATGGGCTCCCACATCTCCGGCCGGTCCCAGCCTGCTTCCAGAGTAATGGAGACCAATTCCGCCAGCCGGTCTACCTCTGCTTCAATACGGCCAGTCACCTGCGCACGTTCTTTGCTGTCATCAAGGATAGCGGAAAGCTGCGCTGAAGCTCGGATGGCTGCCAAAGGATTTTTCAGCTCATGGGCCAAGTACCTCATCAATCGACCCAAAGTCCGCTGCCGCCGGGTCTGACGCAGGTGTATTTGAGCCCTATCTAGGCTAAGGTAAGGCCGCCTGCCGAAAGGCACGGCCAAACCATCATATATGTACCCCAGAACCAGCAGCTGATACACGTTGGTGACTAAGGAGCCAAACTGCCGCTGATGGTCAAAAAATAACAAGCCTGCCTGACTCAAAGCCCACACAGCTGCTATGATTACCACTTGTCTATGTAACCGGCTGCCCGTTCTTGAATATATGCCGGCATAGCGGAGCCCCGAAACCAGCGACAAGCAGCAAGCGGCTATGCCCAGGTAGAAACTAGTCCTGCCCACAGGTTCGTCCCCAATGAAGAATCTGGGAAGATACTGCTCATAGAAAAGAACAGCAGCTGCACAAACCCCTGTAAAAAGTAAGCCGGTTCCCAAAAGGAGGCGCCGCATTGACCTGTTTATTCTGCGAACCGGCAGGAATGAGATTGCCAGTATCAGGGACGGAACCAGCACCGAAGTTAGGGCAGCAAACAGCGCAGCTTTGTTGAAGCTGTTGGGGCTAAGCAGATAAGGAACCATGGGCAGAGAAAGGAGGTGGAATACATTGAGCAATCCCAAAGACAAAGAAGCGACAGTCAAGGTCAGTCCCTGCAGTGTTTGCCGTCTTATCCCTGCACTCCATCCTAAGAAAAACAGCAAGAATGCAGTATGGACACCCAAGACTCTTACCAAAATATGCAGTGAAGCTCCGAAGCTCGCGGAATACAGCGTGTCTATACTTGTTATCTTGATTAGCGCTAAACCCAAACCCGCAACTACCGCTGGCATCAGTGCAGCCGCTTCTCCCTTCAGCATTGGTGACAGACACCTCTGCATAACCCGACCTCCTGGCACCAGAGAACCGCACATGTGATCCCACAGCCGCTTGTTCGGCGGTTTTTGGCTGTTGAGGATTAACGCCCAATCAAACGATCTATAAATTAAATAGAACAACTATTGTTATGAAATTAACGCACAAATCAGAAGTTCCTTCCGCCTTATTGCAAAAGGTGATAAAAGCTGGGGAACGGCTCCCGGTTAAGACAAAAAAGACGGCAGCGCCTGCCGTCTTCCTAAGTCTCTTGCAGTCAGTTCAGCCCAGCGCTGCCGCTGTTTCTCTCAGCTGCTTGCGGATCTCAATTTTCTGAGGACACTTGGTCTCGCAGATTCCGCACTCAATGCAGTCCTCGGCTCTCTTGCCCTTCAGTTCCTCAACAGTACCGATTTTCTTATACTGCTCTCTAGCATACTCGGTGAGGCCGTAAACCCGATGATAGTTCATCAGGCGGAAATTCAAGGGAATGTTCACGCCATTGGGGCAAGGCATGCAGTAATCGCACCCGGTGCAGTAAAGGTCAGCTAGGCGCTGGTTCTCTTCCATGGCCTTATTGATCCGTTCCAGCTCCTCTTCCGTCAGCGGAGTGTCCAGTGAAGCGGCCGCTGCGTTCTGCTCCACCATTTCAATGGTGTTCATTCCCGATAAGGCACAGCTGACGTTCTTGTTGGCCAAGACAAAGCGAAGAGCCAGCTCTGGCGTGCTGACCGTCCGCCCCTCCAAGAGCCGCTGAATGACTGGAGAGGATGCCGCCAAACGTCCACCGGCCACCGGTCCCATGACTACAACCCCTACAACTTTTTTCTGAGCGTAAGCAATAGCCTCTTCATTGACTCTATCCAAGAGGTTGTACTGGCAGAGCAGCGACGAGAAGATCCCTACATCGACCAGCTGCTTCAAGACCTCCGGTCTGTCATGGAATGAGAAGGAGATGTGCTTAATCAATCCTTCCTCTTTAGCCTTTTGAGCTTCATCCAGCAGGTTGTACTTGAGGACATAGTTTTCCCACCGCTCTTGATTCAAAGCGTGAAAATGATAAAAATCGATGTAGTCGACATCCAGTTTCCGCAGCTGCTCTTCGAGAAACCGGCGGTAGTCGCCCCTGTCCTTGACCAGCCAAGTCGGTATTTTGGTAGACAAGTAGACTTTGTCCCGCCAGCCCTTCAGAGCCTTCCCCACCACAATTTCGCTGTTGCCGTGACAGTAGCCGTAGGCGGTGTCGATATAATTGACACCAAGTTCAAAGGCCCTGGTGATTACGGCTAGCGCTCTTTCTTCATCCACCCGATATGTTCCGTTTTCCTCTATCTCCGGCAGCCGCATGGCTCCGAAACCCAAAGCGGAGATTCTTATCCCTGTGCTGCCAAACTCTCGGTACTGCAAATCCCATACCCTCCTTCCTTCAAGACATATAACTTATATTATATGGACTTAACCCCTAATCCTTGTTCAAGAACAGGAAGCACTCAGAGTCCTCAGCTGATCACAGATACTAGTCTATCCGACCCAGGCGAAATCCAGTGTATTTCTAGCCCCTTCGCAGGATTTTCCAGCGGGCGGTGCGAATAACCCGGTAACTGCAGTCCCACCTCTGATACAAATTAACTGGGTGGCGCTGCGGTACTTTGAAACCAAAGTGATCTCAACAAAGGATGAAGATGGAGGTGTATGATGGGAAGAACCCCGGCACCAGCTGGAGGTTCCGCCTGGAGAGACATGGCACAGCAAAGAGCATCAACAAAGGCTAAGAGCCTGCGGCAACAAGAGAGCCGCAGCAGAGCAGCTGCTTCAGGAAGTCCTCTGCTGAATTACGCGGTCAATGTGTTCAACGCCATGGCTCTGGGACTGTTTGCCTCATTGATCGTGGGTGTTATCCTGGAGCAGGTTGGTAAACTAGTCAATATAGATGTTTTAGTTCGGTTCGGCCAGTTTGCCAAGCTGCTCATGGGACCGGCCATCGGTGTGGCCGTTGCCACCGGCATCAAAGCCTCGCCTATGGTAGTCTTCGCATCGGCAGTAACAGGAGCCATCGGTGCCGGCAGCATCAGCATTGGCCCCGGTGCGTCATCTATCAGTGTCGGGGAACCAGTGGGCGCGCTGGTGGCGGCTTTAGCGGGAGCAGAGGTGGGCAAGCGGGTTGCTGGTAGGAAGCTGGACATAATTTTTGTACCCACCACGACCATCCTGGTAGGCGGCATAGTGGGAGAGAATATTGCACCCTTTATTTCCATGCTGATGAAAACCCTCGGAGCTATGGTCAACCAAGCGACCATGCTCCATCCTATTCCCATGGGAATTGTTGTTGCCACTCTGATGGGCATGTTCTTGACACTGCCCATCAGCAGTGCGGCCATAGCCATCAGCTTGGGCCTCAGCGGACTTGCCGCCGGTGCTGCCACCATAGGCTGTTCGACCCAGATGATCGGCTTTGCCGTCATGAGCTACAGAGAAAACGGAGTGGGCGGCCTCTTGGCCCAAGGCTTAGGCACTTCTATGCTGCAGATGCCTAATATCATCCGCAACCCTCGCATCTGGATTCCACCTACCCTGGCCAGCGCTGTCTTAGGACCTTTGGGGACAAAGGTCTTCAAGATGGAGAATATACCCACCGGAGCGGGAATGGGAACCAGCGGCCTTGTCGGGCAGATCGGAACCATCGCCGCCATGGGAACTGGGGTATGGCCGCAGATACTGCTGCTTCACTTCATCCTGCCTGCTGCAGTAACCTACCTGATAGCACTTCCCCTGCGCCGGATAGGGTGGATTAAAGACGGTGATCTCCGGCTTGAACTTTGAGCGAGAACACCCCAGGTGCCGCTGCTGCAAACTGCGGCTCACCTGGGGTGTCTGCGCGTATTTCACCCTCAGCCATATAACCTCTCGCCCTGTCAGCGCACTCACTGCGGCAGGGATTTGTCTTTCGCGGTCACAGCCGCCTATAGATAGTACAGCATCGCAACCCCTACCGCTACCCCCAGCACTCCGCCGAAGGTACCGCTGTGGCCCTCCGCATTTTCCTGGGCCTCGGGAATCAGCTCATCGAAGACAATATACAGCATGGCCCCCGCGGCAAAACTGGATGAGATGGCCAAAGTAGCCGTTGATACCCCTCCGATTAGGACCCCCAACAGGGCTCCGATACCTTCGGGGAGCCCGGCCACAACTGCTGCCGCTGCAACTCTCATACTGGCAATCCCTGCAGCTACCATGGGCCCCGCCATAGCCATACCCTCGGGGATGTTGTGGAGGAGAGTAGCCATCATCAGCCGCCAACCCCGTGCCTGGGACGCGGCATATCCCGTTCCGATGGCTAAGCCCTCCGGTAAATTGTGCAGGGCAATCCCCAGGCTGAGCAAAATACTGAGCCGTAAGTAGCGGGCTCGCTGTTCCTCACCGCCAGCTACGTGCTGGTGGGGCACAACAAAATCCAACAAGAGGAGCAGCATGATGCCCAGCAGCAAACCGAAGAAGGTGTTGGTCGCCCCGCCGATGTGCAGGCTTTCCGGCAGCAAATCGACAAAAATCATGGCCAGCATCACACCGGCGGAAAATCCCAAGACAAAACTCAGAACCTTTTTGCTCGGCTGACCAACACGAGCTATAATCAGTCCTCCAAGGCCTGTGCCGACGACACCAGCCAACAGCCCCAACAACGCAACCCGCCACACACTGTAGTCCATCGGCTTGTCCCACCCTCTTTCCCGATTTTCCAGACTGACTCCTAAAACCCAAAAGCTAACGTTTTTGGTCGACGGCTGCTGCATCTAGCCCTATATTAGCATACTCTTCCAATTCCTTCTAGCAGAAGGATTCCGAGGCAACTGAGGGAAATAAAGACTAGCAGCTTTAGCCTGTGACTGAGGCTTTTCCTTCTAACACCTGACTAATTGTGAGGGGTCGTGAGAATGAAAATACGTTTGATCGCGTGCTTAACCCTTTGTATACTGCTGGCCGGTCTGCCTGTGCTGGCCCAGGAGCCGGGCCAGAGAGTCTTGCGCCGCGGCTGCTGGGGAGAGGACGTGTTTTGGTGTCAGCGCAAATTGATGGATTTGGGCTTAATGAGCCAGGCCACAGGCCTATTTGGGCCCGAAACAGAAGCGGCAGTCAAGAAGTTCCAGAAGCTTCACGGTTTGCCAGTTGATGGGATAGTAGGCCCCCTTACCTTCAGGGCACTGAGCAGCATAGAGACCGTTCAAGTTCAATATTACACAGTCCAGAAAGGAGACTCCCTTTATACCATCGCCAAGAAGTTCGGAACCACAATGGAAGAACTAGTCAATCTCAACAACTTGACTGATACCACGCTGCAGATAGGTCAGAAGCTGATGGTCCCTGCAAGTTTGCTGCCCCTGGTATATGTGGTAAAGCCCGGCGACAATCTCTATACCATCGCCCAGCGTTTTGATGTCACCGTTGAGGCGATTGCTAAACTGAACAATCTCAAGAACCCCAGTTTGATAAGGCCAGGCCAGGAGTTGATGATCCCGGCACCCAATAATTCCTGACGCCGCTTACTGGAAACTCCGTGCCGAAATAAATTGCGCCATATTTGTAGGTATTTCCAATAATGCATAGAAATGATATGATTGAAAAGGGACGGCAGTATACTTATAGTAGCCGTCCGCCACATGGAGGAACCGATGCTGCCTGAGAAAAGATCTCCAATTTAAGACTCTTAGTCTAGTGGAGGTGTAAGCCAATGTATTGGGTAGTACTGATCATCGTTGGTTTACTCGTCGGTTGGGCAGTAAAAAGCTGGTTGGCCAAAGAGAAGACGTTGAAGGGCGAGCCCTGGATTCGCTTCATCGCCACACTCGTCGGAGCATGGTTGGGCGATGTTATCTTGGGTGACTGGGGCTGGATGCTAGCAGGCTATAACGTCATTGCTGGTATCATCGGTTCTTTCGTGCTTGGTTGGATTTGGACTGCAGTTGGAGCCGAGAAGTCTGCTTCGTCAACCACTGCAAGATAAATCCCTGGAGGAGCATTGGATTCCTCCATAACTGGCAATCGATGTCTGCCCTCTCCCAAAAGAGAGGGCCTTTTCTTGTGGCGGCCAAGTGCATACCGCCCTGAAACCGAATAAACCCGGATTGGATCTGATTGACCTAGCATAATCCTCCCTGCCCAAACCCATACTGTACCATGTAGGGGAATCAGCTCAGGGCAGGAGGGTCTCAACATGGCAGTACGAGTATCCGCGGCTGCTCTAGATGATGAGGTTAAGTCACTGATCATGCGGTATGTAACCGGCAAGTTGGAAGAGAGGCAGTTCTTGACAGCTTACCGCCGCCTAATGCGCCTGCGGTCACTCTTTAACCGCTGAGGTCTTCTGTTGGTGACTCCATGGAAGGAAAATTCTGCTCCACAGCTAAGCTAACAAGAGAACCATCCGGCGGCAAAGAAGGAGCGAGTTCCATGAGAGTCGATTACCATATGCACCTAGAAACGGGACCTCTAACCCTCGAATATCTAGAGAGGTTCTGGCGGCAGGCGCAAAAAGCCGGGCTCGATGAGATCGGAATCAGCGAACACGGCCATAATTACAAGCAGTTCCGCAAGACCATGGAACACCTCTGGACAGGACAGAACACGTATCCTGAAGTCGTCCAGTGGCTGGAGAAGGATTTCTCGCGGGATTTGGATGAGTATGTAGCCCTGATCCAGGAAGGCAAGAAGCAGGGCTGGTCATTGAAACTCGGTCTGGAGGTAGACTATATCCCAGGCAAGGAGGCCGAAATAGCCGCCCTGATCGATGCCTATCCGTGGGATTATGTCTTAGGATCTGTCCACTTCCTAGATAAGTGGGCATTCGACTTCTCCCCGGAAGTGGGTTGGCCCGAGAAAGATGTCAACAGCGCATATCAAGCGTATTTCACCGCATTGACAAAGGCAGCTGCCAGCGGTCTATTTGACTCCATTACCCACCCCGATCTGATCAAGATCTTTCGCCACCGTCCCACCATATCCCTAGAGCCCTATTACGCAGAGCTGGCGGCAGCCTTGGCTTCGTCCGACACCTGTGTCGAGATCAACGCTGCAGGGCTGCGCAAACCGGTGGGACGAATTTATCCAGAGCCGGAACTCTTGGTTAAGTGCCGGGAAGCTGGTGTACCCATTACCCTGGCTTGTGACGCCCACTATCCCGAGGACGTGGGTAAGGGCCTTGACGAAGCCATTGAGCTGGCCCGCTCCACAGGGTATACCCAAGTGGCCATCTTTACCGGCCGCCAGCGAACCCTTGTGCCCCTAGGTTGAACACAAACCAGATAATGAAGGAAGTCACTCCCTCTTTGCAGAAAATTACACCGGAATCTGAACCAAGCTGCTGGGAGGGAGAGATGGAAGTGTTGCGAATTGCTATGCTGAGCAGCTGGCACGTCCATGCCCCCGGTTACGCGCGGGATATCTTGGCCCGTTCTGATGCCAAGATCACGGCGGTGTGGGACGAGGATCCCCAACGGGGCGCGAATTGGGCTGCAGAGCTTGGCGTACCCTTTGAAGAAGACTTGGACGCTGTGCTCGGCCGTTCCGATGTCGATGCAGTGGTTGTAAATGCCCCAACTAATCTCCACGCTGAGATTATGGTGGCCGCCGCCAATGCAGGTAAACACATATTCACCGAAAAGGTGATGGCCCCTACCGTCGAGGAATGTCGGGCCATCAGTGAAGCCGTGACTAAAGCAGGTGTGAGATTTTGCATATCCTTCCCCCAGCGGACCAGGCCCGTCAATCTGCTGGCCAAGAAGGTCATAGAGGACGGCCTGTTGGGGGATATAACAATGCTCCGGATCCGCAATGCCCATAACGGGGCAATAGCTGGCTGGCTGCCGGAGCATTTTTATGATCCTATCGCCTGCGGTGGAGGAGCGATGATCGATTTGGGAGCCCATCCCATGTACCTTGCCCGCTGGTTAATGGGAGAGCCCCGGCGGATCGCCGCGCTGTTCAATTCCTTTACCGGCCGCCAGGTGGAGGATAACGCAGTGGCACTGATTGAATTTGCGAATAAAGCCATTGGTGTAATCGAAACTGGATTCGTATCCCACAACAGCCCCTTCTCCCTGGAGCTTTACGGCACAGAAGGGACATTCCTCGCGGGTGGACCGGAATCATCTGTGCGGATCAACTCCCGCAAACTGGAGCAAAGCGGCCATCAGGGCTGGTTCATACCCACACGCTTGCCGGCACCCTTGCCCATGCCTTTGGATATGTGGATCCAGGGAATCTTGGAAGGCGAACCTATCCTTTTCGGCTTAGAAGAAGGCACTCAGCTTACAGAGCTCATGGAAGGTGCCGCACGTTCCTACCGGTCGGGTTCAGTTGTGGAATTCCCCCTGGACTGAGGGCTTTTCCAGCAGCTGGCAGACAAAGAAAAGCAGCGGAACGGCAATGGTGAAAGGCGTTAACCCTTTGCTGCATCAGAGATCGACAGAAGTGGAGGCTGGGACTATGTTAGCAGCTCGTTTTATGAAAGTCGGGGATCTAAGGCTGGTGGAGGAGGATGTGCCGAAACCCGGGCCTGGGGAGATCCTGATTAGAGTCAAAGCAGCGGGAGTCTGCGGAACTGACGCGCATATTATCAAAGGAGAGTCGGCATCTTCACCGCCGGTTATCCTCGGTCACGAGTATGCCGGCGAGGTTGTTGAACTTGGTGAAGGAGTAACCAACTTTCAGGTGGGCGATGGCGTTTGCGTCGATCCCAATATCTTTTGTCACAGCTGTTATTACTGCCACAACGGTAAAGTTCATCTCTGCTTAAACCTAACAGCTTTGGGCGTCAATATTGACGGCGGTTTTGCTGAATACTCGGTAGTTCCCGCTGCTCAAGCGCATCTACTTCCTCCCAACCTAAGCTTTGCCGCAGGAGCCTTCGTCGAACCGGTGGCCTGCTGTCTCCGGGGCCTAGAGCAGGCTCAAGTTCGTCCTGGAGATGAAGTGGCCATCCTGGGAGGCGGCCCCATCGGCTTAATTCTGCTGCAGCTGGCAAAAGCTGCAGGGGGGCGGGTAACTCTCAGCGAGCCCATCCAGGCTAAGTGGGACTTAGCCAAAGAACTGGGGGCAGATCGCACAGTACTCCCTGAAGAACTGCCCACCGATGCCTTTGATGTGGTCATTGAAGCAGCCGGTGCCAAGGCCGCTGTGGAGCAGTCGATTAGAATTGCCAGAAGGGGAGCTTCAGTGGTCTGGTTCGGCGTTTCACCCCAAGGCATGAAGGCAGAAATTGAGCCCCATGAAGTGTACCGCAAGGAACTCCGCATCGCCGGGTCCTTTATCAATCCCTTTACCAACGCCAGGGCCGTCAAACTGGTAGGGTCGGGGGCCGTCCGGGTAGAACCCCTTATCAGCCACCGCTTCTCGCTGAAAGATATCCATGAAGCGTTAGCCGTACACTCATCCGGCAAAGCCAATAAAGTCATGATTGTCTTCGAGTAGTAGGGAGACAATCAGCAATAAACCAGGGGTGTTGGCCTGAGCAGTCCGACCAACACCCCTGTTTTTTACTATACGGCAGTCTTGCCTAATTCGTACAACGTTGGGGCTGTGATTCTTAGTAATTCTCTGGTTTCTCCTGGAAATAAGCCCTTGGATGAGCACAGGCGGGGCATACCTGAGGCGGCTCAGTACCCTCGTACACATAGCCGCAGTTGCGGCACTGCCAGCGAATGGGCTCTGGACGTGTGAACACGGTGCCCTCTTCCACTCGCTTCAGGAGAGCCAGATACCTCTTCTCATGCTCCTCCTCCACCTCGGCTACCTCGTGGAAGAAATCGGCGATTTCATCGAAACCCTCTTTCCTGGCGACTTCTTCGAAACTCCTGTACATCTCGCTCCACTCATAGTGCTCGCCGGCGGCGGCATCCTTGAGATTGTGGGCGGTGTTCCCCACTATGCCCAGAAAGCGGGCAATCCGCTTTGCATGCTCGAGCTCGTTCTCCGCTGTCTCCATGAAAATACCGGCAATCTGCTCATACCCTGCTTTCTTCGCTTCAGACGCATACATCCAGTACTTATTGCGGGCCTGAGACTCGCCTGCAAAAGCAGTCCAGAGATTTTTTTCTGTTTGCGATCCTTTTATGTTCATGTACACCCCTCCTGTTATTGATAACCATTCGCTTTAACAATAATTCTACATGTCTGTAAAGGTCTTGTCAAACCTCCAGACAGAGGCAGTACCATGACCAGCCCCGTAGATTATATACTGGAACACAGCGGATTAACCTCTTCAAGTCTAGAATTAACGTTAGTTTTCTTTGCTCCCAGCCTCGCCTTTTCCTTCACCTTCATCCTCATCGCCTGTCTCGATATTCCGCACCGAAGCCTCCAGATTGCTGGCGGTAACCGCTAACAGCTGCGAGGTGTTGCTGACCTCCTGTACTGTGGCCGACTGCTGCTGCGTAGCCGCTGCAATTTCTTCACTTCCGGCAGCTAGGCCTTCAGCAGCCCCCGCGATGGCCTGAATCTTGGAGCTCATAGTATCGATGGATTCGATGATCTGCCTCAGAAGCTCGGCGGCGTTCTCCACAGCACTGGCACCGTCAGCCACTGCCCGACTGCCCCGCTCCATGCTCTCCAATGTCTCATCGGACCGCTTAGCCACTCGAGAGATCAGCGCGGCGATCTCACCGGAAGCTTTGCTGGACCTTTCAGCCAGCCGCCGGACTTCCTCAGCCACTACTGCAAATCCCCGGCCCTGTTCACCAGCTCTAGCAGCTTCAATGGCAGCGTTCAGGGCCAGCAGGTTGATCTGATCGGCGATATCCGCGATGGTAGCGGTAATCGACTCTATCTTGCTGGTCTCCTGGTTCAGATCCCGCACCGAGTCAGCCAGCTGACCAACCACTGCCTCGATTTCGTCCATATGCTGCAGCACATCATCCAGCTTTGCTGATCCCTCCCGGCCGGAGTTGGCGATGGATTCTGCGTTCTTGGCCATCTCGTTGGCATCGAAGCTCACCTGCTGCACGTGAGCGGCAAATTCCGATGCTGCCGAAGCCACTTCCTGGGTGGACGCAGTGATCTCATCCATTGCTCTGGCAACTTGGTGGCTGGTGTGGTTAATGCTCAGGGCCGACCGGCGGGCTTCAGCGACAATGCGCCGCACATGGGCAACAAACTCGTTGATGGCATCGGCCATTTTTTCACACTCATCCCCCGACTTGATGGATACCGAGCCAGTCAAGTCTCCACGGGACACTCTTTCTGCTAGGCCTAAGACGGCCTGCAGGGTGCGGTGAATACCCCTGGTAAAGCGCAGAACAAGGAGAATGCTGACCCCGAGGGAGATCAAGATAGCCGTCCAAAGGATCCTGGTAGTCTGAGCCTCCATCCTCTCTGCAGCCTTAACAGTGGCGGAAGCTGCTGACTGGGCATCGACTCTCACATCTGCCAGTATTTGACGCACTTGGTTGAGGTTGGGTAACACTTTGGTCTGGTAATCAACGAGGATACCCTGCAGGGAGACACCGCTGTCCCTCAGTGCTAGGACTTCTCTTGCTCCTTGATGAAGCCGCTGGTGGGGAGTTTCCAGGCTGGCGATCTTCTTCTGCATGTTTTGGGGGAGCTGTAGGTATTCGTCAGAGCCAACATAAGAGTAGAACCACCTGCCCAGGTTGCAGGCAGTGGGATCGAGCTGACCGGCGAACGGTTCTCCCAGGAGAATAGCGGTTAGGAGATCCACATCCCAAGCCAGATGATCAATTTCCCGCTCTGCCATAAAAGTGGCCAATTTCTCCTGGTCAATGGCTTGCCAATGCGCTGTCTTCCAGTTGTTCATCAACCGGAAAACAACACCGGTGCCAAAGAGCATTAGTGCGATTATAATACCAAAAGTGATCAGAAGCTTGCCTCTCATGGACGATAATCTGATTTTCATGGCTAACCTTCCTAACCTCCTCACCAGTAAGAACCATCCTTGCACTTTTATACCCACAGAATTTAGAGTTTAATCGCAGGGCTTTGGAGAAATTGTTCGACCTGCAGTCTGCAAAGCAAGGCACTGTCATTCCACTACCGCATTAGGGGCATCAGCCTTGGGGCATACTGTGTTTATCGGCATAGAGTATTGGTGGAACCAAGGGTGATATGCGGTGGCAGACTTTCTCCAACAAGAACCCCATCAACCGCCGTTTCCACTGAACTTGCCCAAGTACCGTTTTGCCATCTACGGATGTATCGCTGTTACTCTTGGACCGCTTACTCTGTGGTTCTTGAGGCGGATACTACCGGGCCGGTCAGTCTTACTGCCCCTAAGGAGTCTGGAATTTGGGCCGCTCCTGGCAGCTTCGATGCTCCTTGTCATCTCCTGGTCGGCGCGGGTTTTGCGAATATGGTGTCTAATCCAACCGTCAGCAAAGAGTGTTTCCCCCATGGATTTCGTCAAGACGTATCTGGCAGGGGTATTTGTCTCCCACATCACCCCCGGTGCCGTGGGGGGATTTCCTCTTTTCCTCTTCCTGCTCCATCAGCAGGGCGTGCCGGCCGCCAAATCCTTAGCCGCCAACCTCATAGACTCTCTCAACACCGGTGTGACCCTCGGGCTGCTCCTGGCAGCAGGGGCTGTCTTTTTCCATGTTCATGGAGCTGCCGCCGGCAATTGGCTGCCGGCGGCAGCAATAGGGACCACGATCATGATTGTACCAGCGCTGTCCTTACTTCTTTTCGCCGGTAAGATTTCACAGGCAGCCGCTGAGTTCCGTCGGAAGGACCTTGGTCAAAGGAGAAGAACGGCTCTTCTGGCAGCTCGGATTGCGGGGGAAATCGAGAGATTCGAAGCAGCCGTCAGCGAATTCTGGCGCGACCATCGGCCGCTTCTCCTGACCAACTTACTCCTCAACATCCTCTACTGGACTGCTTATCTTTCCACAGCCCCTCTGCTTCTCAATGCCGTGGGTGGCAGGGCTCCCTGGCCGGTGATGATGGGAAACCAGCTTGCTATCCAATTTGCACAATATTTAATTCCCACCCCAGGAGCCTCCGGAGGAGCGGAGGTGGCTATGGCCCTATTGGTGCGAAGATTTATTGCCCATGATCGACTCGTGACATTTCTATTCCTATGGAGAATCTACACCTATTATATTAGCTTACTCGGGTCAAGTCTGACTATACCGTGGGCGATGAACCTTGTGCGAAAGTATCAGTAGCCATCGAGGGGCCAAGTGACCAATCTAGATGCGGCACGATCCCCACCGGTGATGCCGTGAAATAGTTCACTGACATTGCTTGTACCTAGTCTTTTCAAGAGCCCGTCATTGTTTGTCCTGATCATAAGGCCGTGCTGCGCCTCCAGTGTGGCAGAAAAATCGGAAGCGATTGCCGTCGGGAAAACCGCTTCAACAGGCTCGCCGTTTCCTAGACTCCAAACGGCGTGCTGAATCAACTTCCGAAAGCTGAGGGCTTCATCGTCTCTGCAGGCAAAATCGCTGACAACGAGAGTATCGCTGCCCGCGTCCTTGGCTGCAGCAAGATAAGCTTGGATTTCCCCAGCCTCCACCAGTACCCAACCCCGCCCCCGCCCCTTGACAAACCACCAGCGGGATATTTCAGTCCTCACCCAGTCCTGCCAGTACTCCTGCTGGTCCCGGACGATCGGCCCGTTTAGCCGGCTGGAATAATGGTGATACAAATCCATCACCTGCTGGGCCTCCTGGGGATTCTGAAGATCCAGCAAACGGACATCCGGACTTCTCTGCGGGAGAACTTGCGCACGCTTCCAATAGACGGGTACCTCTTCCCAGCCGAAACGGCTGTAGTGTCTAGGGCTTCCGGTGAAGAGCATAGAAAAGTCCATACCCTCTGCTTCCATGTAATCAATGGCCATCTCCAGCAGCCTTCCAGATAACCCCCGGCGCCGGTAGGGTTCTTTTGTGCTTACCTCTCCGATGCCGCCCATGGTAAATACCTCGCCGGCTAGGTAGATGCGGCGGTGAAACACACGAACCGTACTCAGGATTTCCCCGTCTTCCACTGCCACGAAGATTCCCCGGCGCTCCCGCCAAGGATCGTTATACCAGTGATTCATGAAATACTGCCTAGAGGCTTCGAAATGGTTGTATTGGTTAAAGACCAGGGCACAGTGGTCAAACCACGCATTCATTTCCCATTCATTGAGAGAGCGAAACTCTACCAATGGGACTCCCCCCTACCACATAAAAAGGACCGAACCCGGCCCGGGTTCAGTCCTTCACTGATACAGGGTCTAATTAGGCATCACAGCAGTCCTTGTCATCGCTGCAGCATTCTTCATCATCACAGCATTCTTCATCGTCGCAGCATGCATCATCACAGCATGCATCATCAAAGTATACCGGCTTGCCAGTCTTGGCCGATTCGTAGATTGCCTCCAAGATCTGAGTGACAACATAAGCCTCCCTAGGCTTGACCAGCGGTTCAGTGTCATTGACAATGCAGTCAATGAAATGCTTGGCCTCGGCAAAACCGGCATCCTGATGCCTGGCCTCGTAGAAGGCTACTCCCTGGCCGTACAAATCAGGCTTGGTTGTGTAGAGCTTGCTGAACTTCTCGCCGTTGATCCTCAAGCCGTCGAACATGTCAGCCCCTGCCTTCGTGCCGCAGAGAACACACATGGCTTCTCCTATCTGCAGTGTATTCAGAGCCCAGCTGGCCTCCAAAATCACCGTCATGCCGTTCTCGAACTGAATGAAACCGAAGGCAGAGTCCTCAGTGGTGAATTCCTTAGGATCCCAGGGACCCCAGGGGTTGGCTGCATTTTCTGTATCCGCCAGCTTCCTAAAGGTCACGCCCATAACGCTCTTCGGTTTGTAGTTGTTGGTGAGCCAGAGGGTGAGATCCAGAGCATGAGTGCCGATGTCGATGAGAGGACCGCCGCCCTGCCGCTCAGCATTTAAGAAAATGCCCCAGGTCGGCACACCCCGGCGCCGGACGGCTAAAGCCTTGGCGAAATATATCTCGCCTAATTCGCCGGCATCGCACAGCTTCTTGAGGTACTGGGAATCAGGGCGAAAACGGTTCTGGTACCCTATGGTGAGCTTCTTGCCGGTCCGTTCCGCTGCTTCTACCATGGCCAGAGCCTGCTCAGAGTTGATGGCCATGGGTTTCTCACACATGACGTGCTTGCCTGCTTCCAATGCTGCTACAGTCATCTCGGAATGCACATCATTGGGGGTTAGCACGTAGACAACATCGAGATCGTCCAGGGCGACAAGATCCCGGTAATCGGTGAAGACCTTGGCATCAGGAGTCCCGTATTGCTGAGCGCCTTTCTCTGCTCTTTCTTTGATGATGTCACAGAAAGCGACCATTTCTACATTGTCAAGTTTGGCTAAGCTAGGCATATGTTTGCCGTTAGCAATGCCGCCCACTCCAATTATACCGACCCTCAGTTTCTTGCTCATTCCTGTACCTCCCCGCATTCTTATTAGCTGATAATTTTGATTGTTATACTTTGCCGTATTCTACAACTATGTTTCGCCACAGGGACAGAAGTTCCTCTTTATGGGAAGACTGCAAACTGCATCCGTTTTTGAATTCACGTTTACGCTGAAGGAGCGAAAGAGACTCTTCCCAGCAGCTGTCTGAAAGGCGCTTTTTCGACAGTCTGAAGGGCTGCCCGCAGGCAGCCCTAAGTCACCTTTGGTATCCAGCTGTTGTACCAGTGTCTGTTGTGCAGCCCGTTGCCGCAGCTCAACTAATCTTCGATCCGCCATTCCCATTCCCAATCGGCACTGTCACCCCATTCTTCGTAAGTCTCCCAGTCTTCCCGCAGATCTAGTACGATACCTCTACGGGTGACAGTACCGGGCTCAACGGTGATTTCAAGCCTCTGTTCCCGACCATAGCCATCGGTGATCCGCATCTGGTATTTGCCTTCCCTTACTTCGCCCCGCCATATTCCTTTAGCATCATCATACTCCAAATCACAGACATAGGTATCATATTCGCCCCACTGGCTGAATTCACCCACGGCGAACAGCATCACCCGCAGCCAGTCATATCCTTCAGCTCCAGTCAGATCAACCTCAACGCGGCCTAACCCGCCCAGCTCAATTGTTTTTTGCGTGATTGCACCACTCTTAACCTCAATCCCGAGCAGCTCTTGGTCTCGGAACCCATCTCCTAAATTAATGACTTTAACGTCATATGTTCCTGCCTTGAGCACACCTTCGTAGACCGCCTGGGCCACTTGCTCAAAATTAGCTACCCAAGCGTCGGGGTCGAACCCGGCACCGGCTTCGTAGACTATAACCAAGGGGCTGCCGGCTGTATGAGGCCTGCCATCGGAGCTAAGTCTTATTTGCAGCTTGCCTGCTGCGCCGACCTCGATAATCGTCTCTGTGACCTCTCCTCCGACGATCTCGATGTCAAATCTTTCCTCATCAGGATAGCCGGCTCCCAGTTGGATTATCCGCAGATCATACTTGCCGTACCTAAGCTGCCTTTCGCAAACACCTTGAGCTACCATTTCTAGGTTAGCCACCCAAGCCTCGCTGTCGAACCCGGCACCCGCCTTGTAGACTGTAACCAGCGGTTGGCCGGCTACATGGGGCTTACCGTCTGCGGTGACTATCACCCGCAGTTTTCCTTCGGCTGCAAAGGGGACTGGTATCTGCTTGACTTCCCCGCCTGCCACCTCTACCTTGTCTAGGCGCCGCACCTGAGGCGGAGTACCTAGGTATTCGCAGCGAATCCCGTAAACGCCGCCCTTGACAACGGCGGTCAGCTTGCCGTTTTCATCGGCAAAACCTGCTTCAACGCCGGTACTATCGATGTACCAGGCACGCACCTTATCCGTCGGCACTGGTTCACCATCGAAGGTGGGCACCAGGACAATCTTTGCAGGCGCATCGATTGTCAGAGTGAGATCTGTGGTTTCTCCGGGACTCACATCGACTTCAGCCAGTTGACTTCTATTACCCTGGTACACCGCCTGAACCCCGTAGAAACCTGATGGAATCACTGCAGTTAAGAAATCACCTCTGGAGGCCAGCGGCAGCTGACGCTGGTCATCCCGCGCCCATGCCTCCGCCTGAGCTGTCACATCTCGGTTGCCTGACAAGACTCTAACCCGCAGGGTACCCAGCAAGTCGTCAAGTTTAACTGTCACTGAAGTTGTCTGTCCCTGCTCCAGCCTGATACCAGCTACCGATTTCTCAACTGGAACTGCGCCGAGATAAGTAACCTTTAGGTCCACTGTTCCTGCATCCCCGGAATAACGAAAGACTTGATTGCCGACATCAAAGACGGCAGCTGTGGTTGTATCCCTTATAACCTCCAGCCGGCAGTCGGCCGTGATATCACTGTCCCGGTAAGTCACTTTGACCTGCAGGTTGGCCGGCCGAACCTCCGGTTCTTGCACAACCTCCTTCATGATCGAGCCCAATGCTTCACTCAAGCTTTTTCTGTCCTTAGCGCTGTAGTATGTACCGATACAGCGTACTTTGGCTTCCTCAGATGCTGTCATCGCGAATCCAACCACATAGGGCTTGTAAATAATCCCTTCAGCCTGTAAGGCTGCAGAGACCAGACAAGGGTTGCCGCCGCAGCTTTCCTCGCCATCAGTGATCAAGACAATGACATTGCGGCTGTCTTTGCTGGGAAAATCTAGCGCGGCAAGCTCCAGGGAATAAGCAATAGGCGTCTTGCCCCTCGGTCTTAGAGAACGGACAATCTCAATGATCTTTGCCCTTGCCTCAGCCACCGGCGTGAAGTCCTGCATCAAGACAGTATCATCGCATTGCGTATTCCTTGCTCCATACACCCGAAGCCCGATCTCTAAGTCAGGCCGGTCCTCCAAATTCTGGATTAAGTCGATCATAACCTCTTTAGCCACATCCATGCGGGTCTTGTTTCTTTCTGCCTGTTCGTTCATGCTGAAAGACGAATCAAGAATGAACTCTA
This sequence comes from Bacillota bacterium, assembly GCA_012839845.1. Lineage (GTDB taxonomy): Bacteria > Bacillota > Limnochordia > DTU087 > DTU087 > DTU087. The sequence goes on from DUMM01000124.1 coordinate 35,507, forward strand.
TATAGGTTTTTTCTGTTTCAGACGCAGCCGTACCGCCTATCCCCACCAGCAGTGTGACCATTGTCAATACAAGAGACAACAGCAGTATTCTCTTAAAGAAAGGTGCGGGTCTTATCATTTTAGCTTTCATCCTTTCAGTTTTCTCCTCTAGCTGCGAACAATAACTGAAGTTCCCTTCTCCACCTCCTTATTAGGCCACACTAAGCCGGTGGAGTGGTCACAGCCCTCCCGCCACCTGGATAGTCTGCCGGTTTACTTCTTTTTCCTGCTTCAAGAATACTCCTAGCGGGTCAATAAGTAAAGAACTGCATGACTTTTCCCTATAGTAATGACAACGACATCTTCGCCCTATTTAGCTGCATGCAGTCTGAGCAGTGGAAGAGAGCAACTGCTGCCCAGACTAGAGCTCCTGCCGCCCAGCCCATAGTTTATTTATTCTGTGAAGTGGAAACTATTAGACAGGACGAAGTAATCTAGCAGGAGGGATTGATGTGGACAAGATATTAGCTGCTCCCGGCAGATACGTACAGGGTCCGGGAACACTAGAGCGGTTGGCAGAGTACGCAGGCAAGCTCGGCGATAGGCCGCTGGTTATCGTAGACAAGAATGTCTTGGCCTTCTTGGAAGATAGGCTGAGGGAGGTAATGGCCGGTCAACTAGATCCAATAATGGAACCCTTCAGAGGGGAAACATCCCGTCAGGAAGTCATGCGGCTGCAGGAGTTGGGTGCCGGCAAAGCCAATGTGGTCATTGGCGTTGGCGGAGGCAAGACTATAGATACCGCTAAAGCTGTTGCTTATTACCTAAAGGTCCCCGTAGCAGTAGTTCCAACCATTGCAGCCACTGATGCTCCCACCAGTGCCTTATCGGTGCTGTACACAGAAGACGGCGTTTTCGATGAATATCTGCTTTTGCCCAGCAATCCCGACCTGGTGTTGGTAGACACGAAAATAATCGCCGCAGCGCCGGCCCGTTTTCTTTCAAGCGGGATGGGAGACGCCCTAGCAACCTACTTCGAAGCCGAAGCATGTGCCCAGTCCAATGCATCAGCTACAGCCGGAGGCGTCCAGACGCTGGCAGCTCGACAGCTGGCCCGTCTCTGTTACGAAACGCTGATGGAATACGGTGAACAGGCTTTGTGGGCCGCTGAACGCCATGTAATCACACCTGCGCTGGAGTATATAGTTGAGGCCAATACCCTCTTGTCTGGGCTCGGTTTCGAAAGCGGCGGGTTGGCGGCCGCCCATGCCATCCACAATGGATTCACAGCACTAGAGGAAACCCATGCGGTTTTCCATGGAGAAAAAGTGGCCTTCTCCACCATTGTGCAGATGGTCCTGGAGGGCCGTTCCAGTGAGGAAATTGAAGAGGTAGTCAGCTTTTGCATCGCCGTGAATCTTCCAGTTACACTGGCTCAGCTGGGTATCAAGAAAGCAGATCCGCAAAGGCTCATGCTGGTGGGAGAGGCTGCTACCAAACCAGATGAGACTATCCACAACATGCCCTTCCCTGTAACAGCAGAAATGGTTCGGGATGCCATCATAGCTGCAGACGCTATTGGAAGTGCTTTTCTGGGAAGCTGAAACAGCAGGCTGTGTGCCCAGGGGAGAATCGCTGAGGATGAATAAGTAGACCTGCAGGTTGAGGCATAACCTGCTCTGGACCATGGATAAATCCCTGCTCTCAGCAGAGACCTGTCCTTGGTCCCTTTTTGTCCTGTCCTTGAAATACTCCGCTTCATTTCTCCCTCCCGCTGTCAAGTTATAGCAAAGCTGCCGCGGAAGGATCTAGCATCGATGCAGAGAAAAGGTTGTACTGCAAGAATTCGCAGCTGGCTTCCAGCTGCAGCGGGGTGTGTATTTGCATGCGGGTACGCCAACATTGGTTTGTGCTGCTGGTCATGCTGGCCCTTTTGCTTGCCGGCTGCAGCCAGACTCCCAAGATAGTCAAGGTAGCCGGCACCGTAGTCAGTGAGAACGGAAGGCCGGTGTCAAACGCGGCACTTCTTGTCGGCAGTTCTATGGCCAAGACCAGTCCAACCGGCCATTTCACCATCAGCGCCCCAACTGGTGAAAGCAAAGCAGTTTTGCTGGTGAAAGGCCACCGCCCCCAGGTTATACCTTTGGTATTGAGCGACGAGCCCCAAGCCCTCACGATAACTGCCAAACTGGATAAGCCCATCCGTAGAAGCGGCAGTACTGCTGATTATCTGCTCCTGATCGATTCCTTACACAAGACCGATATTCCCAGCGGAGCAGATTTCACTTACTTCACTGGAGCTGAGATGAAAGAGACCGCTCTGGTCCACGCCGGCATCGCCGACTTGCAGAAAGCCGTTCAGTACCTGAGTCCCGCCGCCATGCGGGTTCTATGTAACACGCTGGGGGTTAGATATATTGCTTGGATCCAGAAAGACTTGGACAACCATCTGCAGGTTTTTTCGGCAAGATCAGGCAGGATCACCAGCCTGCCTTTTGAAGAAAGCAGAGGAGTCCGCAAACTAGCTGCGCTGCTAAATGATTTTTCCAAAAACGAGAACCGCTTTGCCGAGGAGAGACTTCGGGGACTGGAAGCGAGCTTAGCCGAGGAAGTAAGGAGCTATATGGAGCAGCTCTATGATGTTACGTACACCGGACGGGACATTCGCAGGATTGAAAAGGTTGCGGAACCGGTAATAGCTGTATCTGAGCGGCCCAATCTGCAGTTTACCTTTGGTATTTTGGAGACCAATGAGTACAATGCCTACGCACTGCCTGGGGGGTTCATCTACATTACCCGGCCGCTTCTGGAGATGCTGGAGTCCGATGACGAGCTGGCTGCAGTACTGGCCCACGAGTCTGCCCACATTACCCATATCCATGCAATCAAGAGCTACGAACGCCAGGTTGCTCTGACAGTGGCCGGCATTTTTCTTGCAGTGGCTACCGGCGATGCAGACACGAGCCTTGACCTGGTTAGACTTATTGGGAACATAATCACGGAAGGTTACAGCAAAGAACAGGAATATGATGCTGACCGCACAGGCCTGCGGTATATATCCAGGGCCGGCTATGAGCCCGAAGGCATGGTATCCCTCCTGATGAAACTCCGGGAGCTAGAATACCGCCTAACCGGCAGCCGATACAGCTACAGCCGTACCCACCCCGCCACCCAGAACCGGATCAACCAGGTAAAGGCTGAACTTCCCACCGTCGAATACTACCTGTTCTTGGATGAGTACCTGCTGTCTTTTTGAACAACCATCTTAAGCGTCAAGCTGCTGCACCTGTCCCCTGGTTCTGTAGAGTCTTACCAGCAGAGAACTCAGTATGCTCTTGTCCGGACCGCAGAGCCGGTGTATGCAGGCCCGCGGTATTTAGATTCCCTGGAGAGTGCAGCGGTGGAAAGGCCGGACGTCGAAGAAGGTGTGCAGGCAAGTAAATTACTGTGCAGGAGAGAACTTCATTGGAGGGAATCATTGAATTATTCAGCATACGAGCGGGTCCATCGGCCGGGTGTTGGGAGTGGAATTCGGCAGAAGATGGACCTAGATGACTGCAATGAAGCTCCTTGCGTTTGCGGAACGCGCGCTCTTACAGTCGGATAGAACGTAACGGCCCTTACAAACCCGTTCACTACTGTAGGGCGGGGGGATCAGGAGGGTAATAATGCAAGTCAAGGTTGTCGAAAACTTGAGGAAAACTGGGATTCCCTTCATTGCTGACATATCGTGGGGCACCCACATCGCGGCGTTTTACGAAACGAAGCAGGATTATTTCGAGATTACGGTTCCGTATTTTGCCGCCGGGCTTGAGAACAACGAGTACTGCATGTGGATAGTCCCGGATCCAATACAGCCCAACGAAGCTGTTAAGGCTCTGAAAGCTGCCGTGCCGGATTTGGACACCTACTGGACCCAAATCGAAATACTGACAGATGCTAAGTGGTATCACCAATACGGTCATTTCCAAGGGGAACAGGTGATTAGGAACTGGGTGAACAGGTGCAGTTTTGCTGAATCGCATGGTTACGAAGGCTTGCGTGTGTGTGGTTCCTCTAGCTGGATAGGCAAAAGACAATGGAAAGACTTCATGGATTACGAAAAGAAGATCGAGGATGTAATCCATTCGTTTAAGATGATTGCCCTCTGTCCGTACCAACTGAGTCAATGTGACTTACGCCAGATATTGGACGTTGCCAGTCACCACCAGTTTGCATTTGTTAGGAGCAAGTATGATTGGAAATATGCCAAGAGTATTGCCGAACTTGACCGAGTGAAAAATATGACCAAGATGGCGGCCGGCATCGTCCACGAAGTCAAGAATCCCTTGAGTGTAGCTAGAGCAATGATTCAACTGCTCCAAACCAAGCGCGAATTAGAATCCTACAGCCAATTCTTCTCGTCAATACTCGATGAGCTGGATAGAGCAGACGGCATCATAACCGAGTACCTTTCTTTGGTCACCACCAAGGAGCAAGCACTTAAAGAATGCAACCTAAATGATATTGTAAGCAGTCTGTTGCCCTTACTGCGAGCGGAAGCATTGCAGGACCGCCATGACGTAGTCTTCCACCCAGGCAATATTCGCGAGATTTCTGTCGATGCAAGCGAAATCCGTCAAGTCATTTTGAACTTGGTGCGCAATGGGCTGGAGGCTATGTCAGTTGAGTCCGTATAATGGTGTAAAAATGGTTTTCTAAAAAAATAGGAGAGCCATTAACAAATTCCTCAGTTAGAATAGAAGTTGGACAAACCAAAATTCTAAGAGGAGGAA
>DUMM01000125.1 GCA_012839845.1 Bacillota bacterium
GTCAGCCATGTTTTACCCCCCTGACCGGCATCTCAGGCCCAGACTCCCAGTGACAACAACACCCTGCCGTATTGATTGGGCCAACACGGAAGGGCTGGATGTGTGCGGATATCGCTGGTCGACAGGCACTTATATTATACTGATTGCCCCGGCAATGTGTCAAATTTGCCAAAGGCTGACTACATGAGTAGCCTTATCGTGCTGACCGTTCCTGGTTATGCCACGAAAGTCATAAAGATGAGCAAGGAACCAAGTGGAAGTTGTCGAATTAGACTCCACAGGGCCAATGGTTAGTGACACTGCGCAATAGGTTGAAAATAGACGAAGGGGATAGAATTCTACAAGGGAGGGGGAAACTACATGATCCAAACAGAAGGCCTGACGAAGAAATTCGGTTATCTCACCGCCGTAGACAATCTCAATATCCATGTGGAAAAAGGTGAGATTTACGGGTTTTTGGGCCCCAATGGTTCTGGCAAGACCACTACCATCATGATGCTCCTGGGTATGGAAAGGCCCACCGCAGGTAACATTAAACTGTTTGGGAAGGATTTGTCAGAGAACTATTTCGAGATTAAGCGCCGGATAGGCGTATTGTCTGAGTTTCAGTACCTATACGAAGACATGACAGCCAAGGAATACCTTGGATTTTTTGCTGATTTGTACGAGGTAGAAAATCCGGAGAAAAAGATCGATGAAGTGTTGAGCCGGGTCGACCTCTTGGACCGCAAGGATGAGCTGTTGGGCGGGTACTCCAAGGGGATGAAGCAAAAACTCGGTATGGCTAGGGTTTTGCTTCACGATCCGGATCTGCTTATCCTCGATGAGCCGCAGTCATCCCTGGATCCCTACGGCATTAGGGAAATCCGGGATATTATCATGGAGGAAAACGAGAAGGGTAAGACTCTCTTCATTTCATCCCATATCCTCTCCGAGATTGAGCGGACATGCCATCGGGTCGGGATCATTCATAACGGCAAGCTCCTGGCAGAAGATGACCTGAGCCATCTCAAACAGCAGGTTGCCAATGAGATGGAAATCAACGTGGAGCTGGAAGGATACACAGAAGCCATCGCTTCCAGTCTGAAGGAATTTGAGTTTGTCAAATCGGTGGAGTACAAGGATTCCCGCTTGACGGTCAAGACCACCATGGATGATGACTATCGTGCTCAGATCTCCAGGGTGATCTCTTCCCACGGAGGCACGGTGCTGTCCATGGCAGCCAAAGAGATAAGCCTGGAGGAGGCCTTTATTATCATTACTGAGCAGAACCTTTCCTTGCTGACAAAGGAGGGTCGAGCATCGTGAGTAAGATACGCTATCGCACCAATGCTATTAACGTTATAGCCCGTCGGGACGTCAGCTCTACGGTGAAAGGCCTAGGCATATACGTAGTGGCATCTCTGGCTTTCCTCGTGTCCATGCTTTTTGTGCGCAGCAACCTCAAAGGGGTAACCGAGAACGGCTTGATGGTAATGGTTAACCCGCTGAATTACCCCTTTTTCATCGCGGTGACCATTGGCGCCACATATTTGGCCTTGACGTCCACCATGTCTGTGAGCAGGGAGCGGGACCAGGGGACTTTGGAGGTACTGTTCTACGGTCCCGTCGACAGTGTGGCTTATATTCTGGCCAAGTTCGTAGAACAGCTGGTCACCTTTTTGGGCTTAGTCGTTGTCTATATCATCATCTTTTTCGCTATCTCCAAACTGACCAACTTCGGTGTGGATGCCAGCTTCTTAGCCATGGCGGGGTTATCGGTGCTTTTGGCGGCATCTATTGTGGCCTTTGGTTTGCTCCTGTCTACGTGGTGCCGCAGTGCCCGCACGTCGGTGATACTGCTGCTGGTGCTCTTGGTGCTGTTCTTAGCGGTAGACATAGTAGCTGGAATTCTCAACAGCTTGTCGGCTAAGGACATCTCTGTTACTCTGGTCTATATCCGGGTAGCGGTAGACATGATAAACCGGGTACTGCAGTGGATTTCGCCCTTCGGCTATCTCAATCGAGGTATTATGGCTATCAGTCTGCGCAGTGCGCGGTTTATTCTCAGCAGTATCGGCGCCTCACTGCTGTATACCGTAGTCTTGTTGGCTTTAGCCATCAGGTTCCTGGATCGTAGGGGGGTTCGGAGATGAGAAATACAAACTGGCGGGTTTTGATCACGGTTTTGTGCATACTCACGGCTGCAGCCGGTGTACAGGCAGCACCCCCTCAGCGGGAGAAGCAGGTTGTATACGGCATTACACCTTGGACAGGGAAAGAGTTCGGCGGTACCTTTGCGCCCAAAGGGATCGACACCATCTACCTTTTGGCAAACTGCAACAATGTACTCAATACCCTAGAGACCGAAGTGTACTTTTGGCCCATCACAAATGAGTACATGGCCAACTGGTTCGAAGCCAGGGAAGAAGTGCCCGGCAGACTTCAGATTCTGCAGGACGGCAAGGAGATAATGGTACTGGAGCGTCAGCCCTACAACCATTACTATCCAGAGGGTTTTTACTCGGGATTCTCGGAACTGCTCATCGGCGAGGAAGCTGAGAAAAAGCTCCAGGAGTATAGAGATGCCATCGACAGCTATTGGCAGGCCGTCAGTGAGTACCGCAAGGCCTATGCTGAATATGAACAGCGCATGTCGGAAATTCTGAGGGAAGTGACCGAGACGGGCAAGACCTACAGTGAAGATGAGCTTCCCAAACCGCCCGAGCAGCCAACGCCGCCGGTGTGGTACGCAAGTCAGGTGACAGAGGGATTCATCGTCAATTTGCCGGTGGGTGAGTACCTCATCAGGACCATTGATGAACAGGGCAATGTCATCGAGGGGACCGAGAAAAAACTCAAGGTCTTCGATAGACGCCGGGCTGGAGTTGGTTACCAGATAATCCCCGAAAGCAAGTGGACCAGGCCGGTGCAGTCCGACGATGCTACCCAGATCTTGTACATGGAAGGCAAACGGACCATGTACCTGAAGGCCTTCCATGCATCCGAGTACAACCAGCACGACTATCTTAAGATGACCAGCTTGGAGCAGCCATTGGCTGGTGAAGGAGCAACCAGCGCCTACATGTGGGTGCATGAAAAGGAAGTACCCCGTGACACCAAGATCCAGGTGCTCCGGGGAGGGGAAGTCATCTACGAAGCAGAGTATAGACCTTATTATGTAAAACAGACTCCTGGCTATGCGCTGGGATATGAGATTATCGAGTTTGACCCTGAGGCGGAGGAGTTTGCGGGCCGGCGGCCAAGTTTCGAGGCCGTCAAGCTGGAGCTGGAACCGGGAAGCTATGAGATTCGAGCGGTGGACTCCTCCGGTCGGGTGCTGGAGGGCAGCGTGAGAAGCATCAGAGCGGTAAATGCGGTGCCTATGTGGCAGCTGTACCTGCTGTCGCTGCTGCCTGTAGCTGTCGGCTTGGTGGTAGTGATTGGGCGCCGTCGCCTGCGGGGACACGCGGCCAAACCGGTGACGGCTTGAGAAAAAAGCAGTAGAACCTGTTGAGGCTGACAGGGCTTTATATGAGGCCCTGTCAGCTTTTTTTGTTGATGAGGCATAAACCGCAGGCCGCAAGTATAATAGTTACTTCTGAGACCCATTAGTAGGGTGTCTTTAGACTTCTGACAGAGGATCCGAAGGAGGCTTTGCCGTTGTATGACCCAGGATTCTGGTACCGGTTTAAGACAATGGCTTGGCTCGCCGCAGTGTTTGTATTGGGCGCTGCGTATCTCGCTTTGTCGGGGTATACCTTCACTCTAGGGCTCATGGGATTTACGGAGAGCCCAACGGCGGCGGGTCTAATGCCGCCTTCAGACCGAGGCACCGTTGAGGGGGTGGTATGTGACGTTTTCGGCGATCCCATCCCCGGTGCAGTGCTGAGAATCCTCGATACTGCGGTTACCGCTGATCACTCGGGCAGGTTTCGCATAGAGGATGTCCCCTTAGGACCCGCTCAGCTGGTCATTGAAGCGGAAGGATTTCAGCAGGCAGCTGTTGCAATCTCTGTTGAACCGGGAGTGAATTATCCCCAAATCGTCGGCGATACCGGCCTGTGGCCGGCGGATTTCTCCGTCCGTTTTCATGTTTTCACTAATTCGCCGGAAAACGGTGACACTCAACTCCTCTTCGGCTTGGTGGAGATAGCTAACCCTAGGAAAGACGCCGTCTTCATCAGCCAGATTGAGGTGAGGGACCCCAATTGGGAGATGGTCCATGACCTGTTGGAGTCCGAGGCTGTCATCAATCACATCAGCCAGACCTATGACCTGCAGTTAGCGACAAACCCTGTGCCTGCGTATGTGATACCATCTCGGAGCAGGGTAGTATTGGAACTAGATGCCCTTCCTCAGCCGGCCGCAGGCATGTACCATCTACTGTTGGTCTACGCTGCCCCGGATGACCACCGGCAGGGGCGTTTTCAGATAATCCACCTTGCCGATGAGATGGATTTCGATCCTGACCTAGATCCCCATATCCCCTGAAATATTCCTTAGAGAAATAGCGGATTTCCGCTGCTAAACAAGGAAGTACGGCTTTTCTTGTCGAAAATTCCTGGTACAACTTGCCGTATTTGACGGTCTGTGGAATTTACCTTACGGCTTGCTGGAGTTTTCGAGGGGTGGAGTATTGTGTCACCCAGCAGCGGAAAAACGCGGAAAACCTACGGGTTGATATGCCTGCTTACCTTGTTCCTGCTGTGGGCAGGCGCTGGCAGCACCCTGGCCTTTAGTGTCTGCGTCAACAATACCCCAGTCGAGTTGTCTGTCAGGCCGGCTTTGAGGGGGATCAAGGTCATGCTGCCTTTGCAGAGTTTAGCGCCACCCCTAGGCCTGCAGGTACGTTGCGAGACTGATGGAGGCACAGTGCTGGTCACCGGTCACGGTCTGGAGGTTGTCATCGTCCCTGACAGTTACGAAATCGCGGTCAACGGCAGGGAAATGACCTTGGGAGTTGCTCCTTACTGGGAAAAGGGCGAGATCATGGTGCCGATGCAGCTTTTTGTTGACGCCTTTGGTTTCGCCGCCGAATTTGACTTTGCCAGCGCTACCATGTGGATTCAGAGCACAGGCAGCAGACTTCCTCCGGTTAAGACAGCTGAGGAGAAGAAGCCGCTGGATAAGAGGGCAGCGGCTGCCGAGACGGCTGACCCTACTGAGTCTGCGTCTAGTACAGCTAAAGGCTGGATGAAAGGAGAGGTAGAACACGAGGAAGTTTCCTCCCGGGGAGGCTTTCACCCACTGGCTATCAGTCAGTTTCTGCAGGAACTTAGGGAACAGACGGCAGCCTTTGTCGGGGCAAAGGTTCCCAGCGGCGAAGAGCGAACTAGGTTGGTGGGGGTTTTACCCTGCATCGAGGATGGAAAGCAGCGGCTGGATTTTGTTACCAATGGGAAGGTAAAAGTCCAGCCGGTGCTGCTGGCAGACCCGGCTCGCCTGGTGTTGGATGTGGAAGGGGCTGTGGTGGATGCCCTGGATGATGAACTGTATATAGACCAAGGGGTTATTCACCGGGTTCGCCTCAGTCAATATCAGGAGGGAACAGCCAGGGCGGTAGTGGACCTAGCGCAAGCTACGGGCTATCAGGTCAAAGAGATGCCCGATGGCATGGGCTTTTCTGTGGTGTTTAACCAGCGGGTTGGCCGGGTTAATCTATTCCGCAGTGATGCTCAGATCCGGCTGCAGCTGGAGGTGTCCGGCCCGGTGAAGTACTCCGTAAAGCGGCTGCAGAATCCCCACCGGATAGTCGTGGACCTGGAAGGTGCAACCTTTGTGGCAGGTGCGACTGAGGCAAGGGTCAGTGATAGTGCTGTAGAGAAGCTGCGGGTCAGCCAGTTTACGCCGACAACGACCCGGGTCGTCATGGACCTGGTCCATGCTCTAGAAATAGTAGATATCGATGCCGGCAGCGCCGACCGGAGAATAGAGCTGGTTTTTTTGGACCCCGGCTGGAACAGCACGCGTCAGGGGGTTGTTGCCGCAGATCTGGCTCAAGCCTTCCATGAGGGAGTACAGCCGCGGATTGGCTTTAGCCTTGAAACCTTGGCGGCCATAGGACGAAGCCTGGTTGACCTCATTCCCAGCGGTGAGGCCTTAGCTAAGGAACGGGTATCCGACGAGGATATGAAGACAGATGGCTTCCATGTGGACAATGAGGATGGGGCCGCAGTCCTTGAACAGATAATTCTCCGGGCAGCTGAGACAGCGGGCGATGGCTATGGGGAAAGTGGGGAGAGCTCGCAGGATTTCCTTCAAGTCGGCGGTCTGCCTACTGCACGGGAGATACCGAACGACCTCACGGAGGATGCGGTACCAAACACGGAAAGTGTAGCGACGATTGGCGATGATGTCCTCATGCCGACTATCGGCCGGGGTTTTCGGGATACTGATTTCTCCCGCTGGCCCAAACTGCAGGTTGATTGGATTGACAGCGACTTATTGGGGGCTCTTGAAGGACGTTCCATCTTGATCGATGCTGGTCACGGAGGAGCCCAACCTGGTGCTCCGGGAGTAAGCGGTGTTTGGGAAAAGACTTACAACCTGGCGGTGGCCTTAAGAGCAGGGGAGCTTTTGCGGTGGGCTGGGGCTAAAGTCAGCTTTACTAGGATTGGTGACCAGACCGTCAGCCTACGTGAGCGGGTAGATAAGGTCCAGGAGGTAGGAGCGGAGATTCTGGTGAGCATTCATGCCAATGCCTCCTTGACAAGGGATGCAACGGGAACCGAGACCCTATATCACCCGGCGGTGCCGGAAAGCCGGATGTTGGCCGAGGCGCTCCAGAGCGAAGTGACGGCACTGCTGGGACTGGCTAACAGGGGGATCAAGGAGAGAAGCGATCTGTACATCCTGCGCCATTCCCCGGTTCCCAGTGCCTTAGTTGAGGTCGGCTTCCTGGATCATCCGGAAGAAGGTTCTTTCCTGCTGACACCGGAGGCCGTAGACCGAGCATCTATGGGCCTGGTCCGGGGTATTGCAGCTTTCTTTTTGCGTAATCCAGATAAGAGAACTCCTAACCAGGAGCGGGAGCTGCCGCAGCAGAGGGTGATTCCACCAGATGCAGTTCTTGAAGAACCGGCCATGGACAATGATGAGACTGCTCCTTTGGATGAAAACACTGAAGAAGCCCCGGTGGAGGTTGAGAAAGGACTGCTGTTAGGCGAACCCGCGGGGAGTGATACTGTTGAAGGCGAAATATAAAGAGATCATCGGTTGGCTCTTTCTCGCATCGCTTCTGTTAACCGTCGTCCTGTGGGGAGGACGGCTGTGGAGCACTGCCCGCTTGTACCTCGGGCCAAAGACCGAAGTTCAGCTGTATGTACCAGCACCCGGCGGCGGCTTGGATGTTGTGGCGGTGAAGGTCCCCAGCGGGCAGCTGAATGCCGAAACCCTTTGGCGGCGCCTGCAGTCAGTCTCCCAAGATGGACGCCCGACCCTTTTGCCCCCGGGCACCAGTTTACTGGATGCAAGGCAGGAAGGAACCACGTTAGTCATCAGCCTGAGCGGTGACTTGGTGAGGGGTCAGCATTTAGGCAGCAATCAGGAAACCGCTCTGGTTTACTCCATTGTCAATACTATGGCCCAGCTGCCTGGAATCCAAGCGGTGCAGATCTTAGTCGAGGGGCGGGTGGTTGAATCGCTGGCTGACCACGTCGACCTTACGGCTCCCCTGGAACCGGATTACACCCTGGTAGCTGCCGACTGATGGGAAAGGCTTCTGCGGTATAGAGCAGCACTATACAGTTTCCAAGGCCCTGCTAGCTGTGGGGCTTTTCTAGTAGTTGCATGTACTTGCCTAAGAGGGATAGAATAGGAATGGTGTCTCATCTGGAGTGTCTTGAGGAATCTGCAGCTTTGAAGAAAAGCCGCTGGCGAAAGACAAGGCAGCAGCAGGAGAGGTTGTGGGCAAGTGGGTGAAGAGGCAAGACACCGCCCGATAGGGGTGTATGACTCCGGCATCGGGGGCCTGACAGTTGTGGGTTGGCTGCGCAAGGTGCTGCCCGAGGAGCGGATTCTCTATTTTGGCGACACGGCTAGAGTGCCGTATGGTGGTCGGGCCCGCGGTGAAATCATAGAGTTTTCCCGTCAAATTGTGGGTTTCTTTCTAAGTCAGGGAGTGAAATTTATCATCGCTGCCTGCAATACCTCCTCCGCGTTGGCCTTGCCGGTGGTGGCCCAGGAAACGGATGTGCCGCTGATGGGTGTGATTAGAGCCGGTGCGGAGGCGGCTGTGTCGGCAACTAAGGCCGAGAGAATTGGGGTTATCGGCACCCAGGGTACGGTGAACAGCCGAGCATATACTGAAGCAGTGAAGAAGCTGGCGCCTGATGCTTTCGTTCGTGAACAGGCTTGCCCGGAGCTGGTGCCGATGATTGAAGCGGGATATCGGGATGGGGAAGTTGTTGAGGAACTGCTGCACAGGTACCTGCAGCCCTTAATTGATTACCGCATTGATACTCTGATCCTGGGGTGTACCCATTACCCGTACTTGCTGGCACCCATCCGACGGCTGATGGGACCAGATGTCAAGATAGTCGATCCGGCTGAGGCTGTTGCCAGAGAGGCCCGGAATGAACTGCAGGCACTAGGGCTGCTGAACGAGAAAAAAGCTGGAGAAGACCTCTTCTTTGTCAGCGGCGATCCGGACAGATTTCAGGCTGCTGCACTGCAGCTGGGATACACCCAAAGAGTAGAACATGTAGAGATCGAGCAATACAGTATATGACTGAAGCGCGGCTTATTTGTGGCGTCTTGAAGGTGACGGTCAGAGGATGCTGGGAAGGAGTCGGCTGATGGAGGCTTTACCTCTGAGGGTACACAGCGGTTTATCGACGAGAAAGGGCAGCCCTGCTTTGCGAACAAAGGGTGAAAGCGGCATGGAGTGGCGGGACCGAAAGGTGGCGGTAATAGGCCTGGGAGTCAGCAATATACCGCTGATTCGCTATCTGGTGGGAGAGGGTGCCAGAATCACTGTTTGCGACCGGCAGAAACCTGTGGAGTTGGAGTCTCGCCTGGCCCAGATTGCCGGCCTTCCCGTCTCGTATAAGCTCGGTGAGGGGTATTTGGATGACCTTGCAGATTTTGATGCCGTGTTACTAAGTCCCGGTGTGCCTAAGGACCTGCCGCAGCTGAGGTCGTTGAGGGAACGGGGAATTAGGTTTAGCAGCGAAATGGAGGTTTTCTTTGAGCTGTGTCCGGCGCCCATAGTCGGCATTACCGGCAGCAGCGGCAAGACTACTACCACGACTCTGGTGGGAGAGATCCTCAAAGCTCAAGGTACCAGGAGAGTCTTCGTCGGCGGAAATATCGGCAATTCGCTGTTGGAAGATGTCCCTGGCATGTCTCCCGATGACTTAGTAGTTCTAGAATTATCCAGCTTTCAATTAGAGAGTCTGCCGTATAGCCCCAACTACGCTTTAGTTACCAATATTACACCCAATCACCTTGACGTCCATAAAACCATGGAAGCTTACATTGAGGCTAAGCGCCGTATCCTGACGTTTCAGCAGCCTGGTGACTGCGCAGTGCTTAATTACGACAATGATATTACCCGGTTGCTTGCCTCGCAGTGTCCCGGCCGGGTGTATTATTTCAGCCGTTTGACCGAGCCGCAACGAGGAGCTTTTCTGCGGGGCGGGGAAATCATCCTGAGGGATGTGGGATTTGCCGAGGGTCGAGAAGAAATCCTCTGTCCCATAAGCGCAGTACGGCTCCTGGGGGTGCATAATTGGGAAAATGTGCTGGCGGCTGTGACCATGGCAGCGCTCTGCGGTGCCCAGCCGGAGGCGATGGTCAAGGTAATTGCTACTTTCACTGGTGTTCCCCACCGCCTGGAGTTGGTTGCTGAAATCAACGGAGTCAAGTACTACAATGATTCCATTGCAACCAGCCCAGCTAGAGCTATAGCTGGGATCAATGCTTTGCGTGAGCCTCTGGTGTTAATTGCCGGCGGCTACGATAAACAGCTGTCCTTTGACCAGCTGGCAGAGACGATAGTAGAACGGGTAAAGGCCGTGGTCTTGGTGGGAGCGACAGCTGACAAGCTGGAGAAAGCCATTAGGTCAAAACAGCGGCAGCCGGACCAACCGGTGATTTGCCGCAGCGAGGATTTTGACCAGGCCGTGCTGACAGCGGCGAAGTTGGCTGTACCGGGTGATGTCGTGCTGCTGAGTCCTGCTTGCGCCAGCTATGACATGTTCAGGAATTTTGAAGAACGAGGCGAGAGGTTTAGAAAAATCGTCAGGGAACTTGTTAAGGAAAGCTAGTCTTTGCATGTAGTGACGGCCCAACAGGGAGCGGGATTGCAACAGCGGTAATTTAGACAGGGAGGCACTAAAGATGGTCCGAGTTGATGGTCGCAGACCCGATGAGCTGCGGAAGGTAAAGATTACCCGCAATATCAATAAGTACGCCGAGGGGTCGGTTTTGATCGAGGCCGGGGACACCAAGGTGATCTGCACTGCCAGTATTGAGGACAAGGTTCCTCCTTTCTTGCGGGGGAACGGCCAGGGATGGTTGACCGCCGAGTACTCGATGCTGCCCCGGGCTACTGAGACCCGCACCGTACGGGAAGCTGCGCGGGGCCGGGTAAGCGGTCGGACTTCTGAAATCCAGCGGCTGGTGGGCCGGGCCTTGCGGTCAGTACTGGATTTAGAAGCTCTAGGGGAACGGACCATCTGGCTGGACTGTGATGTCATTCAAGCTGATGGAGGCACTCGTACTGCAGCCATCACCGGTGGTTTCGTGGCAATGATGGATGCTGTCCAGCGTTTAGGTGAGACAGTGAGCTGGGATAGACTGCCCATCTCCAATTTTGTGGCTGCAGTAAGTGTCGGGTTAGTGGATGGCGTACCGTTGTTGGATCTCTGCTATGCTGAGGATGCCCAGGCCCAAGTGGACATGAACGTGGTGATGAGCGGAGATGGAAAGATTATCGAGATACAGGGGACTGGCGAGGGGGGACCCTTCTCCCGTGCTGAACTGGACCAGATGCTGGAACTGGCTGAACGGGGGATTCAGGAGTTAATCAACCTGCAGCGACAGGTATTAGCCGAGGATTTGGTGGCGAAAATGGGAGGGCAAGCTCGTGGCAGCCATAGTTATCGCTTCCAGGAATGAGCATAAGGTAGAAGAGATTCGGAAGCTGCTGACAGGGCTTGCCGTGGAAGTGCTTTCTCTTAAGGAGTTTCCCAATGCCCCGGAAGTGGAGGAGGATGGCGACACTTTCCAGGCCAATGCGCTTAGGAAGGCCCGGGTCATCTCCCGGTTTACCGGCCTTGCCGCCTTGGCCGATGACTCCGGTTTGGAAGTTGACTGCTTGAGAGGCAAACCGGGAGTAAGATCGGCCCGATTTGCCGGGGAACATGCCAGCGACGCAGAGAACAACAAGAAGCTGCTTGCTTATCTGGCAGGTGTACCTAGAGAACACAGAACGGCGCAGTTTCGGTCTGTTATTGCCCTTGTGAGCCCTAAAGGCGCCGAGAGACTGGTAGAAGGCGTCTGCCGCGGTGTGATCATTGAAGAGGAGCGGGGCAGCGGCGGCTTCGGGTATGACCCCCTCTTCTTAGTGCCCCATTTGGGGAAGACCTTTGCCGAGCTGTCAATGGAGGAGAAAAACAAGATCAGCCATCGGGGAAGGGCACTGCAGCAGGTGGTGCCTATTATACGGGAATGGCTGGAGCAGGGTTTGCTTTAGCCAGTAGACACGTCAGTACGAATGGGAATCCCCAGCCGTGGGCCCTGCGCCAGGCCGGTAAATGGTGGGGAAAACGGCGTTGACACTATATTAGGGAGTATGTTAAAATCATTTATGTCAGTCGAATGGAGAATACGGGGCGTAGCGCAGTTTGGCCAGCGCGCCTGCCTTGGGAGCAGGAGGTCGGAGGTTCAAATCCTCTCGCCCCGACCATTAACCCTGATGCTGCAGCTGTCTTGACAGAAGGCAGCTGGCGTGTTAGACTGACATTGGTTAGACGAGCGGGTGTAGCTCAGTGGTAGAGCCCTGGCCTTCCAAGCCAGTTGCGAGGGTTCGATTCCCTTCACCCGCTCCATTTTTCCACAGGCGCCTGTAGCTCAGGGGATAGAGCATCGGACTTCTAATCCGAGTGTCGCAGGTTCGATTCCTGCCAGGCGCGCCATAAGCAATTATTCGCGGTGGGTGTAGCTCAGCTGGTTAGAGCGCCAGGTTGTGGCCCTGGAGGTCGTGGGTTCAAATCCCATCACTCACCCCATTTTTTCTTCTTAACCATAGTATCAATATTGGGAACCAGAGCAGCTGTGTGGGATGGAGTCCAGGCTGCTTTTTTGTTGCAGTCCAGCAGTGTGTTTGCAGCATATTGAGAGAATGCCCTTACATATTGGAGGAAGACCATGGCTGCCGACATTACTAAAGACAAGCTGCAATTGGCGGGAGGTTTTTCTGCGCCTGTGCAGTGTTTTGCCCGAGGGTGCTTCTCCCCTTGGAGTGTTGGGGAAGTTAGGGCTGGTGAAACAAA
>DUMM01000004.1 GCA_012839845.1 Bacillota bacterium
CGGCGGCATAGAAGGGGGTATCAGCAACGGTTCGCCCATTGTGGTGCAGGCTGCGATGAAGCCGATACCGACCCTCTATAGACCCCTGCATTCGGTGGACCTGAAAAGCCTGCAGCCGGCGGCTGCCGGGGTGGAACGCTCCGATGTCTGCGCGGTGCCGGCGGCAGCGGTGGTTGGTGAAGCTGCTGCGGCCTGGGTTTTGGCTTCGGCATTTTTGGAGAAATTCGGCGGAGATAGTGTGGAGGAGATTGAGGAGAGGTACAGATCCTATCTCACCTCGCTTTTTCCTAGACCACCCTCCCACCCTTGAGGGGGCAAGGAGAATTGAAGGAAGCAGTGGGACAGGCAAATCTTGTGCTGACGGGAATGATGGGTGCAGGCAAAACCACGGTGGGACAAGCCTTGGCGGAAAGGCTGGATATGCAGTTTGTCGATCTGGATCAAGAGATCCAAAGGGAAGCCGGCGTTACCATCAGGCAGCTTTTCGAGGAGTGCGGAGAGGACCGGTTCCGGGGCTTGGAAACAGCCATCCTGCAGAAGGTTCTCCGCCGGCGCAACCAAGTGATCGCCACCGGTGGAGGAATCGTCACCAGGGAAGAAAACATCAATCTTATCCAGCATCATCCAGTAGTATGGCTGGCTGTCGATGCGGCTGCCGCAGCACAGCGGCTTACCTTTGACGGGAGCAGGCCTTTGTTGAAGGCGTCGGAGGCCCCAGCCGGCAATGCGGTGGCTGCGGCAGAGGAGGGCATGGCTAGGTGGTCGCAGCTGGCCGAAGAACGACGCCTTGCTTACAGTATGTGCGATTTGGTCGTGGATGCCTCCCAGCCGGTGGAAGCTGTGGTGGAGGCAGTTGCCGGCTGGTGGGAGGACAGTTTCTCTGGGGAAAGCTATCCTGGACGGCGGGGATGGAAACTGGAACATCTGCTGGTGGATGTGGCCGAAGGTCCGTATCCAATACACTTAGGCTGGGGAGTGCTTCGCAACCTGGGACAGCGCCTGCGGAGCGAGGTAGGTCTGGAGCAGGTGCTGGTGGTTTCCAATCCCACGGTGCTCAATCTTTACCGGGATGAGCTGGCGGCGTCGATGACCGCTGCTGGCTTGAAGTGGGATATTGTAAGTATTCCCGACGGAGAGGAGTACAAGACTCTGCAGACGGTGGAGTCCATCTACGAAGCGGCTTTTCGGACCGGGCTTGACCGCCGCTCCGGCATTGTCGCTTTCGGAGGCGGTGTGGTCGGCGATGTAGCCGGCTTTGCCGCCGCCACCTACTTGCGGGGGGTAAAGCTGGTGCAGGTTCCTACTACTTTGCTTGCCCAAGTGGACAGCTCCGTCGGCGGCAAGGTGGGAGTCAACCATCCCAGGGGAAAGAATTTGATCGGGGCGTTTTATCAGCCGGTTATGGTGGCGGCGGATCTAGCGCTGCTGAGGACCTTACCTTACCGGGAAATATTGACCGGTATGGCGGAAATCATCAAGTGCGGGCTGATCGCTGATGAAAGGCTGGTCTGTGACCTAGAAGCCAGCGCCTTTTCCGACACGGCTGCCGCCGTATCGTCAGATGTGCTGATTCACTGGGTGAAAGCAGCCTGCCGGCTAAAGGCCCAGGTGGTGGCGGCAGATACCAAGGAGGCTGGCTACAGGGAGATTCTGAACTTCGGCCATACGGTGGGGCACGCCGTGGAGAAGGCGGCAGGATATGGGCGGTACACCCACGGTGAAGCGGTGGCCATTGGAATGGTGACTGCAGCTCTCCTCTCTCACCAGAGAGGATACCTGACCTGGGATGAAACCCGGAGGATAGTCAGGTTGATCGAGAAGTGGGGGCTTCCCACCAGGTGGGAGAGCCTCTCCATTCCTGAGGTGGTGGAGGCCTGCCGGTTTGATAAAAAAGCCCGGTCGGGGAGACTGCGGTTTGTGCTCTTGGAAGCCTTGGGCAGAGCTAAGGTTGGGGAAGTCGTCGAAGAAGATGAGCTGGTGGCCGCCCTAAAGGTTCAAGCGGGGGGTGGATGGGAGTGAAAGTGAAAGTAATCAACGGCCCCAACCTGAATCTCTTGGGAACGAGAGAGCCTGATATCTACGGGAAAGATACCCTGGCGGACATTGAGGCTGCCTTAACGGCGTTGGGGAAAGAACTGGGCTGTGAGCTTGAGTTTTTCCAGAGCAATCACGAAGGGGAGCTGGTGGATTGCATTCAAGGCTGCCGGGGGAGGGTGGACGGGATCCTGCTTAATCCAGCGGCTTACACACACTACAGCTATGCCATCAGGGATGCTGTTGCCGCTGTGGGTATACCGGCGGTGGAGGTGCATATATCCAATATCCACCAGCGAGAAGCTTTCCGCCAGCAGTCAGTGACAGCCCCGGTGTGCTGCGGTCAGGTAGTAGGTTTTGGAGTCGACAGCTATCTGTTGGGACTGCGGGGGCTGGTGGGTATCATCCGCGGGCGAAAACAGCACCTATAAGAGACTTGGATAAGGAAGGGAGTGTGGGCTTGCCCACCGCGGGCAGGCGGACGATGGAGAGACTTGCGAAACTGCGGAATAAGCTGCAGGAGAAAGAACTTGATGCGGTGTTGGTTTTGGGATCAGCCAACCGCCGATACTTGAGCGGCTTTACCGGCTCGGCGGGTACGCTGGTGATTTCTCAGGATGCTGCAGTGCTGATTACCGATTTTCGCTACACAGAGCAGGCTGCTGTTCAGGCACCGGAGTTCCAGGTGCGCCAGTACGAGGACTATCTTTCCACTGTGAGAGAGGTGCTGGAACAACACGGCTGCCGAAGAGTGGGTTTTGAAAGCGACATTGTTACATATGATCAGTATACCAAGTGGCGCGAAAAGCTGGATGAGATCGAGTGGGTGCCTGTTCCTGGATTGGTCGAGGAGCTGCGGATGATCAAGTCTGAGGAGGAAATTGCCTGTATAGAGCAGGCGGCTGCCATCGGGGATGAGGCTTGGGCGGAGCTCTTGCCCCGCATGCGGCCTGGAGTGACAGAAAGGGAGTTGGCCCTGGAGCTGGAGTTTCTTCTGCGGCGAAAGGGTGCCGAAGCCTTGGCCTTCGACATCATTCTGGCCGGCGGCCCCAATGGGGCGCTTCCCCACGCTGTTCCCAGCCATCGCCCCCTGCAGGAGGGCGACCTTGTGGTGATGGACTTTGGTGCTAAGGTCAACGGGTACTGCAGTGATATGACCCGTACGGTTGTGATCGGAAAAGCTTGTCAGCGAACCCGCACTTTGTATAATATTGTACTGGATGCCCAGCTGGCGGCAGTGGCTGCCTTGAAGGCCGGCAAGACGGGCAAAGAGGTAGATGCAGTTGCCCGAAGAATCATTGCCGATGCTGGTTACGGTGAGAACTTCGGCCACGGACTCGGCCACAGCGTGGGACTTGCCATCCATGAGGATCCCCGTCTGGCTCCAAAGGGAGAGACTGTTCTGCAGCCGGGAATGGTGGTTACAGTGGAGCCCGGAATATATATTCCCGGCTTTGGGGG
This sequence comes from Bacillota bacterium, assembly GCA_012839845.1. Classification (GTDB taxonomy): domain Bacteria; phylum Bacillota; class Limnochordia; order DTU087; family DTU087; genus DTU087. The sequence goes on from DUMM01000004.1 coordinate 3,496, forward strand.
AGTGAGGATCGAGGATTTAGCAGTGGTGACCGAGGATGGCTGCCGGATTCTCACCCGGAGCACCAAGGAAATGCTGGAGCTCGGCGTGTAGACTCAAAGACCTGCTTGTGCGAGAAGGAGGAGCGCAATGATTTCGGTAAACGACCTCAGGACAGGATTAACTTTGGAGATAGATGGGGAAGTCTGGAGTGTGGTGGAATTCCTGCACGTAAAGCCAGGCAAAGGAGCAGCCTTTGTCCGGACTAAGCTGAAGAATCTCAAGACCGGGGCCGTGATGGAGAGGACCTTCCGGGCTGGAGAAAGGGTGGCGCGGGCCCGGATTGAGACCAAGGAGATGCAGTATTTGTACAACTCCGGTGATGAATACCACTTCATGGACACCGAGACGTACGAACAGATCACTTTGCCGGCCAGCGCCCTGGAAGGCGCTGTTCAGTACCTCAAGGAAAACATGGTCATCGGCATCCAGTTCTATGAGGGCCAGCCAATCGGCGTAGACCTTCCGACAGCTGTGGAACTGGTGGTAGTGCATACTGAGCCTGGGTTCAAAGGCGATACAGCCACCGGCGGCACTAAGCCAGCCACCTTGGAGACTGGTTTGGTTGTACAAGTACCGCTCTTCATCGAGGAAGGGGACGTGCTCAAGATCGATACCCGGACCGGCGAATACTTGTCCCGGGCTTAGTGGCAGACTATACTGGCTGGCGATCGGTGGCGGGGTGAACGGCCACACCGGAATTTTAACCAAAGGGAGTGCTGCTGGTGAATACTGTAAAGGAGAAAATTGCATATCTGCGGGGATTGCTGGAGGGGGGAAATCTGTACGGCAAAGATTCAGGTGACCGAGTCCTCTGGAACAATGTCTTAGACATCCTGGATGATGTGGCTGCGGCGCTGGATAGCTTGAGCGGCAGCCAGGACGAGCTCACTGAGTATGTAGAGGCCATCGACAGCGATCTTATGGAACTGGAAGATGACTTCTACGGCGATGCCGATGACGAGGACTGGGTAGAAGTGGAGTGTCCCGACTGTGGGGAGCCGGTGACCTTTGAGCAGGGATTTCTTTACGACGACGATGTGCAGATTACCTGTCCGGAGTGCGGCTGTGTAGTGTATCAGGGGGAGAACTTTGAGGACTTTGACGACTTTCCAGAGTATGAAGATGAAGAGGATGAGGATGAAGAGTAAGTAGCCGCTAGGGCAGCGGGCTTTTGAGGGCTGTTTCCGGTCTCTGTGCCGGCAAACAGTCTTTTTTTATTTTGGCCTTCTATATCCACCGCCGCAGCCATATACATGGACAAGGGGGATCTCATTGCAGAAACAGCTGAGTTTCCATCAAGTACTGAAGTATACAGCCAGTCCCATTCGCGACATTCTAGGCAGGGTGCCGGACAACCTCAAAGGAGAGGCACTGGAGATCCGAATTCGCCAGGGACGCCCCTTGGCCTTGGTGACCAAAATAGGCCCAGTATTCATCGCTCCCAGCGGCAGTCCGGAGATGGACCCGCTCAAGGGTTATGTGGTTACGGAACAAGACTGCCGCCTGACTTTGCAGCTGATGACCCGCTCTTCCGTCTATATGGTTGAGGATAAACTGGTGCAGGGTTTCTTGACTCTGCCCGGGGGCCACCGGGTGGGCGTAGCCGGCAGCGGTTATGTGGAAAACGGCCGTCTTGAGGCTGTCCGGGATTTGAGGCAGCTCAACATTCGACTAGCCCGGGAAGTGTTGGATGCGGCAGCCCCGGTTCTCCCTGCCCTGGTGGATGCTGAAGGCAGGTTTCAGTCCACCCTAGTGATTTCCCCGCCGGGCTGCGGGAAAACCACCTTAATTCGGGATATCGCCCGTCAGCTATCGTGGGGGAAGGTGGGAAGCTGGCTCCGCCATACCGTGGCTATTGTCGATGAGCGCAGCGAGATCGGAGCGGTATGGGATGGTGAACCGCAGAACGACTGCGGTCCCTGCACCGATGTGCTGGACGGCTACCCCAAGGCGGAGGGCATCGCAGTGGCCATGAGGGCACTGGCCCCAGACGTTCTGGTGACTGATGAACTGGGGACGCTTGAGGATGCCGCCGCCCTTATTGAGGCCGCAGCCGCGGGGATCACAGTCTTAGCCAGCATTCATGGGGATTCCTGGGAAGCAGTGCAAAAGCGGCCAGGCGGCCGGCTTTTGGCGGAAAACCGGATCTTCCGCAGGCTGGTGGTTCTCAGCCGCCGCAAGGGCCCCGGGACGGTGGAAAAGATAGAGGTGCTCTAGCAGAACCTGGCATAAATGGTATCCTAGCCCAATAGAATTCTCTAATAGGTGGGGTGAACGGCTTGTCTTTCCTCCGCTTATGCTTATGTGCGATTATAGTCGGCGCCAGTGGGGCCGCCGGCTGGGTTGTCAGCGGGTCCATCAGGGAAAGACCCAGGCAGCTGCGGAGCCTCCAGGCGGCCTTCAGCAGGCTGGAGACAGAAATCAGCTGCAGTATGACCTATCTGCCGGAGGCGCTGAAGCAGCTGGCCGGCTTGACGGCACCGCCGGTAAACCGCTTGTTTTTCGAGGCTACGGACCTGCTTTTGGCAGGGGACCTGCCCGTGCAAGAGGCTTGGAAAGAGGCGGTTGTCA
>DUMM01000019.1 GCA_012839845.1 Bacillota bacterium
GGACATGACGGAATACCATGAATGGAAAAAACAACAGCAACAAGCAAAAAAAGTAAGTAAGGTTACCCCAATACGCTGAGTTCATCTAACCGAGGGATTTTACACACACTTATGGACTTGATCAAACCGCATAGCCCTGGTAATGTTGGGGTTGTTCCTGGGAGCGTGGCTTCTTTCATACCTGCGGGGCATGATCATGGCCTCCATGGGCCAGAGCATCATCTACGGCATGCGGCAGCAGCTCTATGAACACCTGCAGCGGCTTTCCCTGCGCTTTTACGACAGCACTCAGGTGGGAAGGCTGATCACCCGCATAACCAGTGATATAGATGCCCTCAACGATCTGTTGAGCGGCGGGATAATCAACCTGGTGTCCGATTCCATTACTTTGGTGGGGATTGCCGTCATCATGGTCTATTTGAATCCCCGCCTGGCAGGTTTGACCTTTCTCACCCTGCCTTTCTTGGTGTATATGCTGACTGGGTTTAGGATGAAAATCTTTCTGGCTCAGCGGCGGGTACGGGAAAAGGTAGCTGCAGTTAACGCCAGCCTGCAGGAGAATATCTCCGGTGTCCGGGTTACTCAAGCCTTTACCAGGGAGGATGAGAACCTCAAGCGGTTTAGCCAGGTGAACCGGGACAGTTACAATGCGGCCATGGAATCCACCCGTTTGTTCTCCTTCTTCTGGGCTGCCATTGAGCTCATCGGTATTGCAGGTACCATCATGGTAATCTGGTTTGGAGGGCGCTGGCTGGTCCAGGGACAGGTGACCGTGGGAGAGATGGTGGCTTTCCTCGGATACACTTGGCAGTTCTTCGGTCCGCTGAGGAACTTAGGGCAGTTTTTCAGGATTATCCAGACTGCCATGGCCGGAGCAGAGCGGGTTTTTACCATCCTAGACACAGAGCCGGAGATCAAAGACCGGCCCGGGGCTGTGGAACTGCCCCCCATCAAGGGACATGTTCTCTTTGAGAATGTCAGTTTTGCCTATGATGGCGATGACTATGTTCTGCGGGACGTCCACCTGGAGGTTCAGCCGGGTCAGACTATCGCGCTGGTGGGGCACACTGGTGCCGGGAAAACATCCATGATCAACCTGCTCTGCCGCTTCTACGATGTGAGCGCCGGTCGGATTCTCATCGACGGATACGACATCCGGGACGTCACCCAGAAATCGCTCCGGTCCCAGATTGGGCTGGTCCTACAGGAGCCGTTCCTCTTCTCGGGCACCATTAGGGAAAATCTCCTTTACGGCAGCCCTGAGGCAGGGGAGGAGGAGATGCTGAGGGTCAGCAAGGCGCTGGGCCTGCATGATATAGTCCAGCAGTTTCCGGAAGGCTACGATACCCAGGTGCATGAGCGGGGGAGCAGGTTGTCCCTAGGCCAGCGGCAGCTGGTCTCCTTTGCCAGGGCTCTGATCAAAGATCCCAGAATTCTGATACTCGACGAGGCCACGGCCAACATTGACACCCAAACGGAGAAAATTATCCAGAGGGCCCTGAAGACCATGCTGGCCGGCAGGACGTCGTTTGTTATCGCCCACCGGCTGACTACCATCCAGCGGGCGGATATGATAGTGGTGATCGAAAACGGCCGGATTGTAGAGACCGGTACCCACGATGAACTGATGGCCAAAGACGGCCCTTACCGCCGCCTGTATATGATGCAGTTCGGGCCGCTGGCAGAAGATGCCCCGGCGGCAGCTGCCTTGAGGGCCGACGGAACCGGTCTATGAAGCCAGTGCTAGATTGTCGTCCAGCTTATTGTGCTCGGCAAAGAAGCGGGTTCCGTGCTTAAAGGCCGTCAGGCCGTAAAGCATGGAACTCCAGTCGATGACTGAGGTGTGCTCTGGATACCAGATGGTCTCCGCTTCGGGATCGTATTGAAAGCGGGAAAGGCCGTAGCGGTAGGCATCCTGAAACCGCGTCCGGGAGCCGGCTCGATGGGATTTTCCCGAGTTAGTCGGCTCCTTGTCGTAGGGGATGATAGTCCGGTAAATATCGTAAAGGTCGTAGATGCCCCGGGGATAAACCGGCAAGAACCCCGCGATGATATAGGGCGATGCTATGTGCTCGGGATTGTCGCTGATGGAATCGGGATGGTAATGTCCTTTGGGAGTAACTCCTGCCCCGTGGCCCCAGACAAAGGAAGGGGCCCTATGGCATTCCAGCCAGCTGCGGCGGTCGGCGTAGGCGATGTTGGCGTACAAGGCGTTGTACACGGGGCTGACAGTGTAGTCGTGGATAAGATAATACGGAAACTGATAAACAAACGAAGACGGAATATTGCCTTCTTCGCAGATGATGCTCCGCCCCGGCCCTACCAGCTGTTGGGGCATGAGGTGCAGGCGCTCGGGGCTGTAAACCTTTTGCCAAAGCTCCCTGCCGGTAGCAGTGCCCCTGGCAAGATAGGCGAGCAGGGAATATTCGTTGTACGGGGCTAGGGGGTTAACCCCCCGGCCCTTTTCGATCTTGAGAAAGACTTCGCCCTTACTGCAGTCAGCGATGGCTGCCTCCCAGCGTACCGAATGGTACAGCTTAGCCGCCAGCCGGGCGATTTCTCGGTGGCCGCGGAAGTATTCCCTGACAAACAGGGCACCGCTCACCAAGAGGGCGGTGTCGATGGTGGAGTTCTCCGAGTCCCAGACGCGGGCGCCTGTCTCCATATGGATAAAATGGGCAAAAAAGCCGGTATCCCGGTCCTTGGCAGGTTGAACCCCCGCCAGTTCGCCGGCCATGGCCCTGAGGGTCACGACTGCCTTTTCTGCAGCGTTTGGTTCCCAACCTTCAAGGTCGCCGATGGCAAGGGCAATGAGGCCGACGCCGGTAGCGGCGATGGAGCTGGGCAGGTTCTCTCTGCCCTGGGTAACGTAGGCGTCCCGGTACAAGCCGGTTGCATGATGGCGCGCATCAGCCACCAGTTGGTACGCTCGTCGGTACTGGTCATCGAAGAATTCCCGCATGGGCTGGGGCAGTGCTGCATAGGTAGGCCTTACTTCCGCTGCTGGCAGGGCACACATAGGCAACCCCTTTTCCTTACCGGTTATTTCCGGTCATCTTTTTTCCTGGATAATACGGATGATCGACTAGTCACCCACGGATTACTTGGCGCCGGGAAGGCCAAATCCTGCTCCTTCAGTCCTGTCAACTGCTGGCAGCCGGGGCAGAAGGAACCTGGAATTGGAGGATCATCGCCAGCTGGACAACAAGGAAAATTCCCTCTCCGTAAGGAAATAGAAGGCGGAAAAGGAACCTGACTAGCGCAGGAGGTTGGAGTAGATGGGAGCAATGGCGGATAACCACCAGCAAAACTCCAAGGCACCAGGACGACGGTCGGAACGAAGCCTTCTCGCCGCGGAAAGGCGGGCCAGCATCGCGCGAATGGCAGAGCAGCGGGGTTCGGTAAGGGTTTCGGAACTCAGCAGACTGTTTGACGTAACAGAAGAGACCATCCGCCGGGACCTGGAAGAACTGGAAATCAACGGCTACTTGAAACGCACATACGGCGGTGCGGTGAGCGTCACCGGCACCGGCCTTGAACTGCCCTTTGCTCGCCGGGTGGAGACCAGGCGAAAAGAGAAGAGCACCATAGCCCGCTACGCAGTCACCCTCATCCAGGAGGGGGAGACTATTATCCTCGATGCCAGCACCACAGCGCTGTGGGTGGCCAAGCACCTCATTGACCGCCGGGATTTGACGGTAGTTACCAATTCCATTCAAACGGTGATGGAACTGGCGGCCCGGCCGGGTATAAGAGTCATCTGCACCGGCGGCAATCTGCGGGATCGGATCCTGGCCTTTGCCGGTCCTCTCGCGGAGCGGGCCATCAGAGGCTACTTTGTGGATAAGGTGTTCATGTCCGGCAAGGGGCTTTCCCCCGACGGGGGACTTACCGACAGCAACGAGCTGGAGGTAGAGCTGAAGAAGGCGATGCTGGCCGCTGCCAAAGAAAGGATCGCCATAGTAGACAGCAGCAAAATGGGGCACAAGGCCTTTGCCCGCATCGCCGATGTCAGCGCTTTTGATAAGATCATCACCGATCCGGGAATCGACCCTGCCATGGCCGCGGCAATCCGGGAGCATGGGGGAAATTTGATTATAGCCCCGGAAGAGCAGCGGTGAGGGACATCTTGGCGGCTGCAAGTTCCAATCCCACTGATACCGGCTGTCCCTCCGCCGGATGACTGACAGGTGCCACCACCCTTAAGCCCCGGGGCCGAAGGGAAGCTTCCACTGGTGTCCTGCCGATGATTTCCCCATCGAACATCTTGGGCAGGGGATCATCAGAGTCGATGCGGATCTTGCGGCAGCGGTAAAAACCCACTGCAGGATGGCGCAAATGCCTGCCGCTGCCTGTGTAGACCTGCGGCAGGGTGAACACCAAGTCCCATACCGAGATCTCGCCGATAACCACCACATCCAAAAGCCCATCGGTGATATCGGCGGCTGGGGAGAAACGCAGACCGCCGCCGGCAGAAGGAGTATTGAGGACAAAAATTCCGCAGGTGGCAGCGGAGATGGAGCGGTCATCGTCGAAGGTGATGGTGACGTGGTGATACTTAAGATGCCTAAGGGTCTGCCAGACTGAGCTGAGGATGGCCAGGGAGCCCTTGAGCAGCTGTTTTTTTCGATTGGTGTGGTCAATGACATCTACTGGAAACCCGATGGAAACCAGGCATCCAAACAACCGGTCCCGTTCCAGGCCGACATCCATGTCGATTATCTTCCCCCGCCACAAAAGCTCGGCAGCTCTTGCCGGCGCTAGGGGGATGCCCAAGGAGCGGGCGTGATCGTTGCCGGTGCCGCCGGGGATAATGGCCAGGGCAGTACTTGTCCCGCTGATACCCTGAATCACTTCATTGATGGTACCGTCGCCGCCGATGGCCGCAACCAAGGGCAGCCCTGCTGCGGCGCTTTCCCGGGCCAGTTCTACGGCGTGGCCGGGAGCCTGGGTGAGGGCTGTTTCATACTGCCAGCCGGCTTGTGACAGTGTCCCCTTGACTTTATCTAATACCCGAAGGGAGCGGCCTCTTCCCGCCCTGGGGTTGACGATGATTCTCACAAACGGCATTGGGCATCACCTGCTGTTATAGATAAGGCACCAACTAACGCACCGATAACGGCTGGACAACTAGGTATTCTGCGCGGGAATAGATAAACCTGCACGGATTATTGTTTCATAGGGACTAATCCTTCCGACAGGAATTGCCATCGGCAGCAGCGAATAGCAAAGGGAAAAGCAGGGAAGAAGGAGCGAGAGGGGTGTATCAATGAGCAAACGCTGGTTGTGGCTGCCTGCTCTTATTTTCCTGGCTGTTTTGGGTTGCTGCGGAGCCGCGTGGGCAGATGAACCCATCGACTACCGACTGGATATGACCCTGGAGAAAATGGATCAGCCGGCGACTTTGTTCGGTGATGTCGGTATCTATGAAGATGGGGTCAAATTAGGCGTGCGTTACCGGATTATGCCCAACGTCTATGCAGCCCTCCATGCACGGATGAGCGAAGACAATCCCGTCAGCCTGGAAGGGATTTACCGGATACCCATCGGCCTGGAGTATGCCAATCTGTACGGAGGGATTGGCATTGATCTGAGCAAAGGCGCCCTTTTCAACGGATATCTTATCGGGGGCGTGGAGGCAGCCTTGGTTTTTGTCCAGGTGGACTATCACACCGGCGCTGGTGATGTCGTCACCTGGGGTGGTGTCCGCATCCCAATCTTCTAAACTTGAGGGTAGGTCTAGCCTGCAGCTAGACCTTTCTTTCTTGTCAGCGGAAGAACCAGCCGACAGGCGAAGATGAGCAGCGGGTGAAGACAGGCGGTTTGCGGCACCCGAAGCAAGACTGGTCAAGTGGGACCTTAACCCGGGGCAGGCTTTCTGGCAGTGCTTCTGGGTAAAGAGCTAATAGGCGCACAGGGCGCCAGCTTCCAACTCTAAGGAGGTTTCGTCATGGCGAATCTTTTTGGCCGAAAGTGGACGCGGGAGGAGTTGCTGAGTTACGTCGGGGACATTCAGCAGATCGGAGGGGTGCGGCGCTTCGTCCTTCAGGAAGGGCGGGAGGCCGGGGTGGAAATAGCCCAGTTCCGCACCGGTACCGGCTTTAACTTCGATGTAGTCTTAAGCAGAGCCTTAGACATCTCCCTGGCTGAATACCAGGGGCAGCCCTTGGCTTGGCGTTCTTCCACCGGGGTTGTCGGCCCGTGGTACTATGAGCCCGAAGGACAGGGCTGGCTCCGGAGCTTTGCCGGCGGGCTCTTGGCAACCTGCGGGCTGAGGAATATCGGGCCTGCTTGCATCGATGAAGGGGAGGCGCTGGGTCAGCACGGCCGCATCGGCAACATCCCCGCTGAGAATATCTGGGTTGACGGCGCTTGGGACGGCGATGAGTACGTGATGTGGGCCCAGGGCAAAATTCGGGAAACCACAGTCTTTGGAGAGAACTTGCTGCTTACGCGGCGGATCTCCACCCGGCTGGGCGAGAACCGGGTGTGGATCGATGATGTAGTGGAGAACGAAGGCGCCGATCCCAGTCCCTTTATGCTGCTTTATCACGTCAATCTAGGTTTTCCGGTGGTAGCTGATGGAGCAGAGCTCCTCAAACCCCCGGGAGACGTGGTGCCAAGGGATGCCGATGCTGAGGAAGGCAAGGAGTTCTTTGCCAGTTTTCACGCTCCCCAAGCCGGCTACCGGGAGAAGGTGTATTGGCATTACCCAGAAGCCGATGCCTACGGTTACGTGACAGCCGCCATTGTCAACCGCAGGCACAATAACGGGCAGGGCTTAGGGGTGTATGTCCGCTACAAGAAGGAGCAGCTGCCCTATTTGGTAGAGTGGAAGATGATGGGTGAGCGCACCTACGTGGTGGGCTTAGAGCCTGCCAATTCCTTGGTAGAAGGTCGGGCCAAGGAGCGGGAGAGGGGAACTCTCCAGTATCTGGCTCCAGGGGAAGCCAGGCGCTTTAGGGTAGAAATCGGAGTGCTGCCCAATCTGGAAGCCATTGAGGATCTGGCAAGGAAACTGCGCTGAGGTGCTGTCTTAAGCGGCAGTCTAGTAAGCGAGGTGTGAGAGCCGGTACCGGCTGGTATGTAGGAGCTGTGGGTGCCGGTTCTCTGCTTTTTTTGAGTTTCGATAGGAAGATCCGGTGAAGGGGAAGGGGGAAAAAGCCTTCAGCAGGACGGCGTCATTTGCTGTCGAACTTGCCACATGATGGCTTCCACCTGGACTGGGGCGTGCTTTGACTAGATAAAATTCTAGCCAAAGGTGCAGGCAACTGGAGGTTCAAGGACTGGGGTGTGGGTGCCGATTACAATACTAGAAGGCTGCTGCCGCGAAGGGGTTTTTGCCCTTAAGTGTTGCATAATTTGGGGATATTTGGCAGGATAGATTTGGTATTTTGCCGAACCTGCAAGGAAAGTCGAGTTTCCTTCGCCAAGGTAAAGGCTTTTGCTGACGGATTAAGACTGGCACCACTTGACGGGGAGTGAGAGCATGGAGGAAGTAAGGCGGACCGTCGGCGAGGAGCGGCAGTTGGTAGTCTTTCGCCTCTGCGGCGAAGAGTTCGGAATAGAGATCACCAAAGTGCGGGAGATCGTCAAACCTAGAGAGATTACCAGACTTCCCAATGTCGCCGAGTTTGTGGAGGGTGTTACCAATCTGCGGGGAGAGGTCATTCCCATCATTGACCTGAAAAAGCGATTCGGCCTAGAAGCGACGGCTATGACCGATGATTCCCGGATTATTATCGTGGATATCAGTGAGAACCGGGTGGGCCTGATCGTCGACGACGTAACTGAAGTCCTGCGGATCTCCGGCGCGGATATCGAACCGCCTCCTCGGACCGTCGCTGGACTGAAGGCAGAGTATATCCAAGGAATCGGCAAGGTGGGCGAACGGCTGTTGATTCTTTTGGACGTGGAGAAGATCTTGACCACCGAGGAAAAGATCGAACTCAAGACTGAGGTTCTGCAGGAGGACTTGGCGGCTGCCGCTGCTGAGGAATGAAGGTAGTGAGCTGACATAGAGCAGCTTTGCTGGAGGATATTCCTTTGAAGGGCAAGGGTGAGGCATTGTGGATGAGATTCTCAGCCAACAGGAAATTGATGAACTGATCAGGCAGGCCACTGTGGCGATGCAGGAGGAAGAGGTGCAGCCGGAGGTTGTCACCTATGACTTCAAGCGCCCCCATCGCTTCTCGAAGGAGCGGGTAAGGGCCCTGCACAGGATCCACGAGCAGTTTGCTCGGGAGCTTTCGGGACTGATTTCCGCCAAGATCCGGACCCGGGTAGAGCTGAATGTGGCCTCCATCGAGCAGCTGACTTTTGGGGAGTTTATCCGTTCAGTGCCTAACCCTTCGGTGATCATCGTCTGCTCTATGCAGCCCTTGGACGGAAGCATGCTGATGCAGCTGAGCCCGGATATCTCGTTTCTTTTGTACGACCGCCTGTGCGGAGGTCCGGGGACTTCCCTGGGGCGGACTAGGGAGCTGACCGATATCGAGCTGGCGGTCTTGACTTCCCAGCTGTTTGAAGATATGACGGTCAGTTTTGAGAACGCCTGGTCAGAAATCGTAGATATGCAGGTTAAACTGGAGTCCATTGAAAGCAATCCCCAGTTCCTGCAGCTGATGACAGAGCGGGAGACGGTGGTCTTGATCTCCTTGAATCTGTCAGTGGGCAATACTAGGGACCTGATCAATATCTGCCTTTCCTATTCTGCCCTGGAACCCGTCCTCAAGCAGCTGACATCTCTCCGCCTCTTTGATTCCCTGCGGCGCCGGGCGGCTCCTGAGGACATAGAGATGCTGAAATCCAGGGTTCAGCAAACACCTATTACTCTCACCGTAGAGCTTGGTTCCAACACGGTTACAGTGGCTGACCTTCTAAGCCTGCAGGTTGGCGATGTAGTCACCCTCAACCGCAGGCGCTACGAGAATTTAGAAGTCAAGATCGGTGATACCACCAAGTTCTTGGCATCACCGAGAAAACTAGGTGACAAACTGGGAATCTTGATCACAGCCCTGTGGCCAACGGAAAGGAAAGAGGCCAATGAATGATGATTTCTTGAGCCAAGAAGAAATCGATGCCCTGCTCAGGGCAGCCGGCGACGATGCGCAAGCCGGCGAAGGCGATGCCGATGAGCAAGGACAGGCAGCTCATGGGGCTGCCGGCCAACAGAGAGATCTTGGCGACCTGCTGGACGATTTTGAGAAAGACGCTTTGGCTGAAGTGGGCAACATCTCCATGGGGGCCGCGGCTACGGCCCTTTCCAACATCTTGAGCAGGAAAGTGTCCATCACCGTTCCCAGCGTAAAAGTCAGCACTTTCCGGGAGGTCCGAGAAAGGTATCCCATTCCCTGTATAGTGGTCACAGTGCGGTATACTGAGGGCCTGGAGGGCAGCAATGTGCTGGTCATCAAGGAAACCGATGCTGCCGTATTGACCAGCCTCATGCTGGGGGAGGATGGTTCTAGTCCGCCGGCGGAGCTCAACGAACTGCACATGAGCGCTGTCAGTGAGGCGATGAATCAGATGATGGGCTCATCGGCCACTGCCATGTCGGATATGTTCAGAACCAAGATCCAAATCAGCCCTCCAGAATTGGAGCGGATGGATTTGGGGGAAATAGGCGATGAAGAGTCGCTGGATGAGCCGGTGGTAGTGGTGTCCTTCCGCCTAGAGGTGGAAGGGGTCCTGGACAGCGAGATGCTGCAGCTTGTCGAGGTGGATTTTGCCCGAGATGCAGTTATGCGCTTGACGGAACCGCAGACTGCAGATAGCTCTTCGAAAGAAACCGCAACAGAGGCTAGGGCCGAGGACGAAGTCGCTGCTGCCAGGTGGTCTTTGGACCTATCGGGTGCTGCCGGCAGCGAGGTGCAGCCCCCTCCTTGGCGTCTCACCAGGGAAGAGGCTCAAGGCTACGGGGAGCTGGGGAACTTGAACATCGAGCTGATTCGCAACATTCCGGTGAAAGTTAGGGCCATTTTGGGAAGGAGCCGTTTGCCCATCGAATCCATACTGCGCTTGGGTCCAGGGTCCATCGTGGAACTGGATACCATGGACGGCGAACCTATCGAAGTCTATGCCAATGATGTCCTGATCGCCAAGGGAGAGGTTGTGGTGGTCGGTGAGCAGTTCGGAGTGAGGATTACCGAAATTGCCACACCGAGGGAGCGGATCTCCAGTATCCGGTAAGCCGCCGTTTAGTGGGGCAGGGCTCTTGAGGAGGAATTGTCCATGGATTTTTCTGAGTACAAGGATGTGTTTGCTGCCGAAGCCCGGGAGCACATTCAATCGCTGAATGAGAATCTCCTTCAGTTTGAGCAGACTCCCGATGATCAGGAACTGATTGCCGAGATGTTTCGAGCTGCCCATTCTCTGAAGGGTATGGCAGGTACCATGGGCTATACTCAACTGGCTGACTTCACCCATCACATGGAAAACGTCCTCGATGCACTGCGCAATCATGAAATCGCTGCCTCCCAGGAGCTGATCAACACCCTTTTCGACTCAGTGGACATGCTGGAGCTGATACTGGAGGAGGTTATCAGCTTCGATGAAGTGCAGACCGATACAGAGGGGATGAAGGAGCGGCTGATGCAGGTCTTGGCAGGCGGCCTAGGAGAACTGGAGGGGACAGAAGAGGAAGACAGCAGAAGAGGCCCCAAAGCTCAAAGCCAAGAGCCGGCAGAAGAGGTGCGGCTGTCCCTAAACGAATACGATCAGGAGCTTCTCAAAGAAGCTGCTGCCCAGGGGTACAGCGCCTACTGGGTAACTGTTGTCCTCAAGGCCAATGTGATGATGAAATCGGTGCGGGCTTACACAGTCTTCCTGGCGCTGGAAAGACTGGGGACTATAGTCAAGTCTCAGCCTGCCGCCGAGGATATTGATGATGAGCGGTTTGATGACCGGTTTGCGGTGCTTTTGTTGACTCATCAACCAGCCTCCGAGATTGAGGAGGCGGTTTGGGGCGTACCGGAGATCGCCCAGGTGGTGGTCGCCCCTTTGGATGTGAAAGAGGCGGCTGTGCTGCCGGCTGAAGAGCCCAAGGCAGCTGTCGGGGTCAAGGATAGGGCGGAGCCTGCAGCTCGCCGACCGGTTAATGGCAAGAGCCGGTTTGCCGAAAAATACGTTCGGGTAGAAACCGAACGCCTTGATCAGCTGAACAACCTGGTCGGGGAGCTGGTGATCAGCCGCACTCAGGTGATGGAACTGGCAAAACAGCTGGAGGATGCCCACGCCAGAGCAGTTATTGCCCAGATGGACAGGGTGACCACGGAACTGCAGTATGCCGCCATGAAGCTGAGAATGGTACCGGTTAAGCAGGTGTTTGACCGCTTCCCCCGCATGGTGAGGGACCTGGCCAAACAGGCCGGCAAGGAGGTCCAGCTGCAGATCATTGGGGAGGAGACGGAATTAGATCGGTCTTTGACAAACCAAATCGGCGATCCGCTGGTGCACCTAATCCGCAACGCGGTTGATCACGGTCTGGAGACCAGGGAAGAGAGGATCAAGGCCGGAAAGCCTCCAGAGGGGCTCATCCGCTTAGAGGCGAGACATGAGGGCAGCCATGTGGTCATCGAGGTGGCCGATGACGGCCGGGGTATAGATACTGATAAGGTAAAGCAAAAGGCTGTGGAAATGGGCCTCATCACAGCGGAACAGGCCGGCAAAATGACTCCGCAGGAGGCTCAGGGACTGATTTTCATCCCGGGTTTCAGCACCAATGAAGAAATCACCGACGTATCGGGCCGAGGAGTCGGCATGGATGCTGTGAAGGCCATTCTGGAGGCCATGAACGGGTCAGTGGAGCTGACAAGTACTGCTGGCAGGGGAACTACCGTCACTCTCAGGCTGCCACTTACCTTGGCTATTATTCAAGCTCTGCTGGTTAGAACAGGTTCTGTAATCTTGGCTATTCCCATCCAATCGGTCCGGGAAAACCTGCGGGTGGTACCGGAAGCCGTCAAGACCGTCCACGGCGAGCGGGTCATTACTCTGCGGAATGAGGTGCTCCCCATCATAGACTTAACCAAACTCCTAGGCTTTGGCGCCATCATCCATGAGAGCGGGATGCCGGTGATCGTGGTAGAAGCGGGAGCTGTGAAAGCAGGACTGATGGTGGACGAGCTCCTGGGCCAGCAGGAGGTTGTCATCAAGCGCCTCAGCCCCATTTTGGGGGACGTGAAGGGATTGGCCGGTGCCACAGTGCTGGGGGACGGAACTGTTGCACTTATACTAGACGTTGCAGCTGTACTCAACGACCTCACTGCCGAGTCCAAGTGAGCCCAGGCAGGGAGGAGATGAAGGATCATTCGGGATGACATGGAGGGAGAGCAATGGGTAAGCGAGTCCTGGTAACTGACGATACGGCATTCATGCGGATGACCTTGAGGAATGTTCTGGAAAAGAACGGCTATGAGGTGATAGGCGAAGCCGCCGACGGCGAGGAGGCGGTGGCCCTTTACGCAGAGCTGCGGCCCGACGTTGTGACGATGGATATCACTATGCCCAAGATGGATGGGATCACAGCCATCAAGAAGATCCTGGAAATGGACCCGAACGCCAAGGTGATCGTGTGCAGTGCTATGGGTCAGAAGCCGATGGTAATTGAGGCTCTCAATGCTGGTGCCAAGGATTTTCTCGTCAAACCCTTCCAGCCGGAGAGGATCATTGAGGCGCTGCGCAAGGTTTCGGGCTGAGAAGACGGAGGCCGAAGAATTATGAATGGGAAAGGTAAGCTGACGCCGATGCAGCTGGACCTGCTCCGGGAGCTGGGCAACATCGGGGCGGGGAACGCGACATCGGCGCTGTCAGTTATGCTTCAGGACAGGAAACTGGAGATGGTGGTCCCCGAGGTTGCGGTCCTAAGCCTGCCGGAGACCACTGCTCTTATTGGTGGGCCGGAGGCGCTGGTCGCCGGCATTTATATTGTCATTTCCGGCGATGTCGACGGGCACATGGCCTTCATGATGCCCATTGAGAGCGCCGCGGAGCTGGTGCAGTCCATCCTGGGAGTCGAAACGGTGGAGTTTGACGAGATGGCCCGTTCTGTTTTGGAAGAGGTGGGGAACATAGTAGTCACCTCTTACCTCAATGCTCTGGCGGAGATGACCAATCTTGTCCTCTTGCCCTCCGTGCCGGGACTGGCCATAGATATGGCCGGTGCAATATGGAGTTCTATCCTGGCCGGCGCCGAAATCTACGATGAATACCTGACAGTTCTCAAAACCGACTTTTCCTCTGAGGGGAAGCAGATCGAAGGGCACATCATGTTGGTCCCCGGGAAAGCTGGATTCGACCAGTTTTTCAAAATACTGTTGGAGACGGATAGATAGTAATGGCAGAGATTTTTGTCAATATGGGAGAAATCAAGGTATCTGCGGGTGACGATGTATTAATCACTGTCGGCTTGGGTTCCTGCGTGGGAGTTGCCCTTTATGATCCGGAGAGTAAAGTGGGGGGTATGGCCCATGTGTTTTTGGCGGCCAGCAAGGACCGTGCAGACTCAGAGCCGGGAAAATTCGCCGATACCGCCATACCGGCCCTGCTGGAGGCTGTGGTGCGAGCCGGAGGCAAAAGGAGCCAACTGGTGGCTAAAATTGCTGGAGGAGCCAACCTCTTTCCTAAGCTGACCCAAGCTTCCCTCAATGTGGGGCTGCAGAACGTAGCTGCAGTTAAGAAACATCTAGCGCTGCACAAAGTGCCGTTGCGGGGGGAGGATGTGGGAGGCAACAGTGGGCGGAAAATGCTCTTGTATGTGCAGAAAGGTAAAGTGATGGTGCAAAGTATCGGATCGGAGCTGAGAGAAATCTAGCTGTGGGCCTCTGGATAAAGTGCAGCCGGTTTTGGACCTAAGAGAAAAGGCTAAGTATTCACCGGCGGCCTTTTGAGTGAGGTGAAGTTGATGGCCAAGACCAGGGTGCTGGTAGTAGACGATTCGGCCTTCATGCGCAAGGTTATCTCAGATATGATTTCCCAGGACCCATCTTTTGAAGTAGTCGGCACCGCCCGGGACGGCCTCGATGCTTTGCAAAAGATAGCCGAGCTGCAGCCAGATGTGATTACCCTGGACGTGGAAATGCCCCGCAAAAACGGTTTAGAAACCCTGCGGGACCTGATGGCTGCCAATCCGGTACCGGTAGTGATGCTGAGCAGCGTTACCCAGGCTGGTGCTAAAGCCACCTTGGAAGCCCTGGCTCTGGGGGCGGTGGACTTCATCCCCAAACCTTCCGGGGCGATTTCCCTGGATATCGAAAAGGTCAAAGATGAACTGATCAGCAAGCTTAAGGCTGCCGCCTCTGCCAAGATCCAGCCGCCCAAGATCAAAGCTCCGCCCTTCAAAGCTACGCCAATACCGCCGTTGAAGAAGCAGGCGGTATTTTCCCAACCGTTGGACAGCATGTCTCCCCGGAGCATTGTGGCCATTGGAGCCTCGACAGGAGGTCCACGGGCTTTGGAGGCGGTGCTGCGCCAGTTTCCCGAGAATCTGCCTGCGGCGGTGCTGGTGGTTCAGCATATGCCGGCCGGGTTTACCCGCTCTATGGCGGAGCGCCTTGATCAGATGAGCAGCATCAAGGTGAAGGAAGCGGAGGAAGGGGAGCGCATCAGGGCGGGAGTTGCCTATGTGGCTCCGGGAGATTACCACATGCTCATCGGCCCCGGGGGAGTTGTCCGCTTAGAGCAGACGCCGCCGGTTAACTATGTGCGGCCGTCCATCGATGTGACCTTCCTCAATTTGCCGCCGGCCTATTCCGGTTACACGGTGGGCGTAATCTTGACCGGCATGGGCCGGGATGGAGCTGCGGGCATGGCCAAGATCAAAGCGGAAGGAGGAGTGACAATCGTCCAGGATGAGGCCACTTCCGTCATCTACAGCATGCCCAAAGCTGTGGTGCAAAACGGCGACGCCGATTTTATCCTGCCGCTGGACCGCATCGGCGATGCCGCGGTGCGGGCCATTGCCGCCTTGATGGAGCAAGGGAGGGAAGGGGGAAATGGAGCCAGTGGCCGCTGATTACGAAGCTTTTAAGCGGAGGCTGAAAGGCACTATTGGCCTTGACCTCAATTATTACAAACACCAGCAGATGCACCGGCGGATCCACCAGTGGCTGCAGAGGGTGGGGGCTGCCAGTTATGATGAGTATATCAAGCGGCTGCAGGCGGACCCTGAGGAGCGGCAGCGATTTGCGGAGTATTTGACTATCAATACCTCCCAGTTCTATCGGGATGTGAGCGTCTTCAAAGAGATAGAGGAAAAGGTGCTGCCTGAGCTCGTGCAGCGCTATCGGCGCCTGCGGGTGTGGTGTGCGGGCTGCTCCACAGGGCCTGAGATCTACACTGTGGCCATGATTCTAGAGGAGCTTACTCCAGGTGTCAGGCATAGTCTTCTGGGGACAGATTTTGACACGGGAGCTCTAACCCAGGCAGAGGAGGGCCTTTACTCAGATAACCTCCTCAACAGCCTGCCCGCCAAGTACAGGGAAAAGTATTTCACCCAAGAAGGCCGGATGTGGCGGCTGACCGAGACCATCAGAGACAGGGTGCGGTTTAGGAGGCATAACCTGTTGGAAGATCCCTTCGACACCGGTTTTCACTTGATACTCTGCCGGAACGTCTTCATCTATTTTACTCCAGAAGCTCAGGCCCGGCTGACCAAACAGTTCAGCGACTCTCTGGTTTCAGGGGGGTATTTTGTGGTGGGCAATGCGGAAAACCTCTTGGAACCTGAGATGGCAGACCTAAAGAGGGTATCTTACTGCATATACCAGCGGGCTTAGAGACATCTTCTTCTGCATCGCTGCGCACGCTCGCAGTTGGCGAAAAAGTGGGAATAAAAGTGGGAACTAAACCAGAAAAAGGGCCTCTCGGGGCCCTTTAGCTTTTGCTGGGTTCAGGATCGCGGCGGACTGCGGCAGGCAGCAGCCTGGCGTGGATGATGGCGTTGATGATCAGGTCGCTGACTACTCCGGTGAAGAAGCCGGTGACCAGGGCAGAAGCCGCCAGGATGGGAAAGTAGACAAAGATGTTGAAGCTTTCGACGATCAAACTGGCCATCAGCAGCTGGCCTACGTTGTGGAGAAAAGCTCCGCCCACACTAATGGCGGCGATGCTGAACAGTACGTCTTTGTACTTCATCAGGAAGGACATAGCCGCGAAGCTCAAGATTCCCCCTGCCAAGCTGAACAGCACTCCGCTGACGCCGCCCCCCAGCAGGGCACCCAGGAAGCTCCTAAGCACCATGACCAGAAAAGCGTCTGTCCAAGGCAAGATGTTCAGGGCAACGAGAGTGATAATATTAGCCAACCCCAGTTTTACCCCCGGTGCCAGCTGCGGTATGGGCAGCAGGCGCTCCACTGCGTGAAGTATGAGGGCTTGGGATACCAAAACACCGATCCAAGTTATGCGCCGGGTGTTCAATGCCGGTGGCTCCTTTCCAGCCTAAAACGCTATGCCGTCAATGCCGTCTTCTGCTTCCGGTGTGTCTGCCTCAATGCGGATTACCAGGCGGTTGGGGAGGCACACAATGGATTGATGGGCGCTGCTTATCCAGCCTTGCTTGACATCAACCTTGTCCGGGCAGGAGGCTTCTATCACTCGGATGCGCCCGGGCTCTACCCGGATGATGTTGTACTCACCCGCTTGGTTTTCCACCCGCAGCTCATAGGGCTCCTCCACTTTCGCCAAGTTGATCCGGCGGATTTCTCTGCCGTCTTGGCTGATGACAGCGACAGCCCCTTCTCCTTCTAGACCGCCCACTGCCATGAGGGAGCCCAGGACAAAAATGACGAGCAGAGCCCCATAAATGATTAAGTCCCCAGTTCTGAAGTATTTGCTGTATCGGTTAGTCACCAAATTCAAACCCCTTGGCCAGCGACTTCACTTGACCTTTGAGGCCGCTGGTAAGATAGACCTTGCGGTCGTTGGTAATCAGCATGCCCTCCACATTTTCCAGTTCTTCCAGGAGGGCTAACCCTTTTTCCACTCCCAGAAGGAAAACGCTGGTAGACAGGGCATCGGCAGTGGTGGAAGCGGGAGTAATAATGCTGACGCTGGCAAGCCCTGTCTCCGCCGGATAACCGGTTTCCGGATTCAGTATGTGATGGTACCGCTTGCCGTTTCTGATAAAAAACCTCTCGTAAGGCCCGGAAGTGACGATGGAGATATCCCGGACCTCTAGGACAGTTACATGGGTACCCCGAGCCGCGAAGGGATCCTGGATGCCGATCCGCCAAGGCGATCCGTCCGGTTTGCCGCCGATAACCAAGACATTGCCGCCTAGATTGAGAAGCGCACTTTTTACACCCCGCTCTCGCAAAAGCTGGGCGACGCTGTCGGCGGCATACCCCTTGCCGATGGCGCCCAGATCCAGACCCATCCCCGGCTGGGTTAACCTTACCCTGCGGCCTGCCTGGTCCAGCTCCACATTTCTGTAGTCAATCAGCGCCTTGGCCCTGTCAATGGCCTCCTGGTCAGGTATCTGGGGGTTCTCTGTACCGATTCCCCACAGCTCCACCAGGGGAGTCACAGTGGGGTCGAACAGTCCGCCGGTTAGTTCGGCAAACCTCAAGGCAGTTTCGATTACGTAGAAAGTATCTGCACTGACTTTTACCCAACTGCGGCCTGCCTCTTGGTTTACCCTATATATATCACTGCCCTTTCGGGTGCGGCTCATCAGGTTATCCAGTTCCTGCACCCGCCTAAAAGCAGCTTCTAAATCCCTCTTCGAACCGTAGATCCGCATCTCGATGGAGGTGTCCATCATTACCCGAGTGTCGGAAACGGCTTCCCGGGTGCGGGGCCGAGTAAACACCACTCCCAGCGCTGCAATGACCAATAACCCCATCGCGACAGTTGTAATTAGCGTCCTCTGCTTCATGACCATCACCTGTTAGTGCAACTGGATGTACAGCTGTGGATTCCCCG
Source organism: Bacillota bacterium (assembly GCA_012839845.1). GTDB lineage: Bacteria > Bacillota > Limnochordia > DTU087 > DTU087 > DTU087. The sequence continues at coordinate 17,923 of DUMM01000019.1, forward strand.
TAAGCTGGTAAGCTGGGGTGGTCCCCACTCAAGTGAGTATATCATACCGCGGGACTTGTATCCAGGGCCAACGGCAGGGATTGGGATCCACATATCGAATAAGAGGGAAGGTAAGCAGGATGCCGTTTTGACGGACTGGGAACTGCTGGATAAATGCGAGGAAGGAGAAAAACATGGGCCGGACAGTCATAGTTTTACAGGGAGACCAGACTGGTCAGGAGCTTTTGGAAGAAGCACTGCGGGTCTTGGACCCGAAGGTGACAGGTTTAGATATTCGGTTTGAGTACTTCGATCTCAGCTTGGAATCCCGGCGCCGAACCAAGAACCAGGTGGTGTGGGACGCTGCCCGGGCCATGACGGAGGCCGGTTACGGCATCAAAGCGGCCACCATCACACCGGAGGGCAAGAACGACGTGGGAAGCCCCAATGCCATACTGCGGGAGGCCCTGGAGGCCAAGGTAATTGTTAGGTCGGGGCGGCGCCTACCGGGGGTAGAGCCGGCGCTGGATCTCAGATTTCCCATTGCCGTGGTGCGCATGGCTGTGGGAGATGCTTACGGGGCCGAGGAATGGCGGGAAGGGGAAGGTCTCCAGGAAAAGGCCTACCGAACGGAATGCCTCTCCCGAGAGGTCTGCCGGTATGTGGCCGAGTATGCCTTTCGCCACGCGAGACTCTTGGGCGGCAAAGTCTTGGGAGGCCCCAAGTACACCGTCAGCCCCGTGTATGAGGGGATGCTCAAGGAAGAACTGGATGGGGCGGCCGAGAGGTACCCCGATGTTCCCTATGAACCTCAGCTCATCGATACTACCTATGCCCTCCTCTGCAAGCCCCACAACCAGCCTTTGGTCATCCCCGCTCTCAACCGGGACGGGGACTGCCTGTCTGATTTGGTCCTGCAGATGTTCGGCTCCATCGCCGGGGCAGAGTCTTTAGTCCTAGCTTTTAATGAGGATCTGTCTCCCAGGGTAGTGATGGCCGAAGCTCCCCACGGCACAGCGCCTGCCCTCCAAGGCAAGAACGAGGCCAATCCTCTGGCCATGATCCTCGCAGGCGCAGCGCTGCTCAAGGCCTTTCCTGAGGCTGAAGCCCAAGAGGTTGGGCAGGCAGTAGAGAAAGCTGCCATGGAGTGCCTGGAGGCGGGGATCAGGACCCGCGATCTGGGAGGCAGTGTCGGCACAAAGGAGTTCACCTCGGCAGTAATTGAGCGGTTGGGTCAAGTCTAGGGCTGCTTTTTTGTTTGACCGGCGTTTTTTAGGCGTATAATTGAAGCAAGACCACATAAGAGGGAGTGGAATAAGTGGAAGGCGGCCTGAAGCGTGTCTTGCGGCTGGCGGCGGTGTTGGTCTTGGGGCTGCTGGTCAGTCTCAGTTGGCATCAGTGGGCTGAGAGGTTTGGCGAAGGTTTTGCTTCCGCCCGACCGTCTTATGGAGGACACCTTGTAGTGGCTGTGCCTGTAGATCCCGATACCTTTGACCCCCACAAGGCGGTGGCAGCCGCTACAGAAGAGATCGAGTTTAACATTTACCAAGGGCTGGTCAGTTTTGATCAGGAAGGCAGGATTATCCCGTGTCTGGCGGAAAGCTGGGAGGTTTCCGAGGATGGGAGAGTCTACACCTTCCTTGTCAGGAAAGGAGTGCTGTTTCACAACGGCAGAGAACTTACCGCCAGCGACGTGATCTTCAGCCTGGAAAGGGTCAAAGATGACGCCACGGGTTTTCCTTTGAGCTGGCCTAAGCGCATGGTGGAAATAGCCGCTGTTGACGAACGCACCGTGCGCATCACGCTGGATGAACCCTATGCACCTTTCTTGAGTGAACTGGTGGATGCGGCGATTATTCCCCCTGAAGCCGCAGGTGACTTGGCCACCCGGCCGGTGGGGACAGGACCTTTCCGCATGGTAGAGTGGGTGCACGGCTCTCATATTGAACTGGAGCGCTTTGAGGATTACTGGGAAGAAGGAGTGCCCTATCTGGACCGAGTCACCTTCAGGATTATCCCTGATCCGGCAACGGCTATTCTCAATCTCAAGGCAGGTACCATCCACGTGATTCCCAGGCTTTCTGCAGACGTAGCCTGGGATGTGGAGGCAACCGCGGGCCTAAAGCTCATTGAGGGACCCATGAACGCCGTGCAGCTCATGGCTTTGAACTGGGACCGTGAGCCCCTGTCGGATAAACGGGTACGGCAGGCAATCAACCACGCAATTGACAAAGACCTCCTGATTGAAGGAGCTGCCTGGGGTTACGGCACCAAGCTGGGGAGCAACATGAGTCCGGTGATGGAAAGCTACTATGTGGAGCTGTCGGATTTCTACCAGTACGATCCCCAGCGAGCCAAGGCTCTTCTGGCAGAGGCCGGATATCCCAACGGCTTTGAGGTCACTTTGTCGCTGCCTTCTTCCTATGATCTCCACGTCAAGACCGGCGAAATGGTAGCAGCTATGTTAGCCGAGGTGGGGATCAGGGTGAGAATTGAGCTGGTAGAATGGGGGACATGGCTGGATCGGATTTACACCAAGCGGGACTATGATATGACCATCGTGGGGTTAACAGGCAAGCTAGATCCCCACACTGTCCTCAGCCGCTACGAATCCAGCTATGCCAGGAACTTCACCAATTTCCGCAGTGACGAGTACGATAAGCTCATCGAAGAAGGGCTGCGCAGCAGCGATTTTGCCCGCAGGCAGGAGATCTACCGCCGGTGCCAGGAGATTCTGGCTGAAGAAGCTGCAGCGGTGTTTATCATGGATCCCAGTGATCTGGTGGCCATGAGGGAGAATGTGTCCGGGTGGCGGTTTTATCCCAAGTACGTCGATGATCTGCGGTATGTGTATTTTGAAGAATAACGGGAAAATCTGGTGGTTACCTTGCAGTATGTGTGGCGGCGCATCGGCGCGCTGGCGGTTACCCTTGTTATCGCCTGCACCATAACCTTTGCGGTGTTTAACATAGTTCCCGGGGACCCGGCGATGCTGATGCTGGGTACAGAGGCAGATCCAGAGGTGTTGGCCAACCTGCGGCGGCAGTTGGGTCTGGATCTGCCTTTACATGTTCAATATTTCAAGTGGCTGAAGAGTGCAGTTACCGGCGATCTAGGCATATCCATTCGTTTGGGCCGGCCTGTGGCCGCCCTGATCCTGGAGCGCCTGCCGGTTACCGCCAGCCTAGCGGTGCTGGCTATGGCCCTTACCGTTTCCATTGGGGTGCCGGCGGGCGCTTACGGGGCATTCCGGCGGGGGCGGGCGGCAGATTATCTGATCAACATTCTCACCCAGGTGGGCTTAGCCATCCCGCATTTCTGGCTGGGCATTCTTCTCATCCTGCTCTTTTCCATGAAACTGCGGCTGCTTCCGCCGGGAGGATTCGTCCCCTGGGATAAGAGCCCCTGGCAGGCTTTTCTGTCCTTGGTCCTGCCGGCCTTTGCCTTGGCCAGCCACCGCATTGCGCAAATCAGCAGGATCACAAGGAGCGCTATGCTGGATGTTCTGCACAAGGATTATATCCGCACAGCGCGGGGCAAAGGGCTCCCTCACAGGATGCTCATCTACAAACACGCACTGAAAAACAGCTTGATCCCGGTGGTCACAGTGGCGGGCATGCAGTTTGCCGGGCTCCTGGCAGGCAGCATTGTGGCCGAAGAGGTCTTTGCCCTGCCGGGGCTGGGCAGGCTGCTTCTCCAGGCCATCGGTTACAGGGATCTGCCTTTAGTGCAGGGGATATCCCTTTTCATTGCGCTGGTGGTTGTCGTTATTAACTTCATCACGGATGTGCTTTACTTGCTCCTGGACCCTAGGGTGCGGTACGATTAAAAAAGGGTTTGCAATCAGAGACGGCGCCGGGGTGTGATAAGATCCTGCCGTGGGCGGGGATGGGGTTTGCAGGAAGGAGAATAGGTTTGGCTGTAGTATGGCGGGCAAAACAGCTTACGATGAGAAACCTGTCTTCCAAAGCCGGGGAGCCGCCGCGGCTGTCAAGGCCCCGAAGGCTGCTGAAAAGCCAACTGAACATCTGGCTGGGCGGCTTGCTGCTGGCGGCTATCTGCCTGCTGGCGGCTGCCAGCTGGTGGGGCTTGGTACCGGATCCCGATGCCATGAGTATTCGAGAGCGGCTCTCACCTCCGGGACGGAGTCATTGGCTGGGGACCGATCACTTCGGCCGGGACATTTTCGCTCGCATCGCCTACGGCAGCCGGGTGGCGCTGCTTGTGGGAGCTGGGTCAACATCCCTGGCCGGAGCCATTGGAGTGGTGTTGGGGGCCTGGGCCGGTTACAAAGGCGGTTGGTGGGATGAAGTGATCATGCGGTTCATCGATGGACTCATGGCTTTCCCGGGAATTCTTCTTGCCGTTATGCTGGTTACCGTCATGGGGCCTGGGCTTGGCAATACCATTGTTGCCATCGGCGTTGCCAATGTCCCGGTGTTTGCCCGGATTGCCCGGGGGGTATTTCTCACCGGCCGCCGTGCCCTTTATGTGGAGGCAGCCCACGCCCTGGGAGCCCGCACTTGGGATATTATCCGGTACCACATACTGCCCAACGGCATCGGCCCCATATTGGTCCAAGCTGCTGTAACCTTTGCCGCTGCCGTTTTGACAGAAGCCTCTTTAAGCTACCTGGGGCTGGGGATCCAGCCGCCCTATGCCAGCTGGGGACGGATGCTGAAGGAGGCGCAGCCCCAAATGGGTCGGGCTCCCTGGACCGTGTTGTCCCCGGGGGCCGCAATCTTTATCGCGGTTCTCGCCCTCAACCTGCTGGGAGACGGCATTAGGGACCGGCTTGATCCCGAAACCCATTAGAACAGCCGGCCCCCAATACGCTGCTGTGTATAGGAGAAACCCTCTAGGGCAGACTTCTGTGCTGCCCTTACTTATTCGTGCTTAATCAGGAGCTTGACGCAGTTTCCCCTCTCCCTTTCGATAATCTCAAAGGCCTTAGGGGTTTCGGCAAAGCTCACCCGGTGGGTGACCAGGGGCAGTCCCTGCACCCTGCCGGAGGAGAGAAGCTCCATGGCCTCCGCGAAATCTTCCTTGATGTACATGAGGGTGCCCAAAAGCCTCAGCTCCCGGTCTTGGACCAGACCCATGTCCACCATCACCGGCTTGGGGAAGACGCCGACTACCACGATGGTAGTCCCCTTTCGGTTGGAGAGGATAGCCTCTTTGATGGTATCCTCAATTCCCACACACTCAAAGGCCAGATCAATGCCGTCCGGTCCGAATTTCTCCCTCAGCCACTGGGAAGGCCGCACGCTGGCGGGGTCGATGACGTAGTCCGCTCCCAGCTGCTGGGCGAGGCTGCGGCGGAAGCTGTTGGGCTCACTCAAGATTACCTCTTTGGCGCCGTAAGCCTTTACCACCTGCATTACCAAAAGGCCGATGGGGCCGCCGCCGTACACAACCACCCGCTGGTCGACGATATCCCCCGCAACTCGCACGGCGTGGACTGCGACCGCCAAGGGCTCGATGAGTGCCGCCTCCTCCCAGGACATGTCCTCCGGCAGGGCGAAAAGCTTGTCGGCGGGGACAGGGACAAATTCGGCAAAAGCTCCATCGCTTTGGCAGCCGATGACCTTCAGCTCCTGGCAGATGTTGAAGCGGTCATTGCGGCAGTTGTAGCACTTGCCGCAGACCAGCGAGGGCAAGACGGTGACCCGCCTTCCCAGCCACCCTTCGTCAACGCCTTCTCCCACTTTGGTGACGATTCCGGCAAATTCGTGGCCGGGGACTATGGGGCAGGAGATGTAAGGGTGTTCTCCGTAGTAGGCGTGGATGTCAGAACCGCAGATTCCAACACACTTGACGGCAATTAGCGCTTGGCCGGCTTGGGGTTCGGGAGCCGAGACATCTTCTTCCACCAACAGCCGCGGCTCTACGAGATTGAAACGGCGCATATTTTCTGCCTCCTTACTTTTCTCCGGCGGCCTGCTGCTGTTCTGCCAGTCCCATCAATTCCAGGTTGTTGATGTAGAGATGAAACTCGCAGCCCAGCTGGGCAGCTGCCGCTTTGCACATTTGCATCCTCTTAAGGTAGATGGCAAAGTAATCGATGATCTCACACCTGGTGTTGTCGAAATCGATGTGCAGTGAGATGGTGCGGGCGTCTTTGTCGATCTCGATCCGGGAGTCGAGGATGGCTAAGTTGACCCGGTCGTGGATGTCGCTGGAATTGCGCCGATGAACCCTGGTGCGGTGGGCATCGCTCTTGTCGGCTATGATCAAGGCCGCGGTGATGGGACTTACGGGATGGCCGATCTCCTCCTCGTGGTTGGCGATGGCCATGGCAATATCGCAGACCTCATCTAAAGGCATGCCCATTTGCCTTAATTCTGTATAGACGATATTGGCGCCGGAGACCCCATGGTACTTCCGGTTAAACATATTGCCGATATCATGCAGGTATCCGGCGATGGCGCCCAGCTCCACCGTCCGCCGATCGTACCCCAACTCCTCAAGGATGCGGGCCGTGGTGCGGGAGACAAAGGTGACGTGGCGAAAACCGTGCTCCGTGTAGCCCCGTTCAGTCAAATAGTCGTGGGCTTTCTTGATCATTAGTCGGAAGTTTGGGTTATTGCGGATATCTTCGATGGTGATCATGGTTTTCTTTCCCTTCGTTGTGTCTTATCACTCTTTGTCTTTCCAAGAGTTCTCGGAAAACACCGGTAATCCTGCTTGGGCAAGGATTGCCGCCGCAACGCCGAAACCGGCTCGCAGCTTTCCGGTAAAGGTCCCATCGTAGATCTGGCTGCAGCCGCAGGCGGGGCTCCTTTCCTTCAACACCGCCCCGGAAACGCGCCATATCTTGGCAAGGCGCAGTACCTCTTCAGCTCCCCTAAGGTAAGCAGCAGTGACGTCCTGCCCTTCACCGGTGACTACCCGGGCTCTGCCGGCCAGGACGTCAAAACCGTCACCGCCTTGAATCTCCGCCGGAGGACGGGGGGTGGTAAGACCGCCCAGTTGTTCGGGGCAGATGGGAACCGCCCGTCCTTCCTGCAGCAGCTGGAGAAGCTCGGGGTGGAGGCGGGCTTCGCCGTCGTATCGGGTCCGGGCTCCAACCAGACAGGCACTGACCAGAAACAGCTTTCTCACCTTACCACGTCCTTCTTGTTGCGGAATAAACCACCGCTGTTTCCCTATATTTTACGGCACCTGTCCTAGAAAATCCACGTCGGAGTAGAGCTGACTATGCATCACTTGGAACTTGTAGGAAGTTGCAACTGCCCATTGTCCCCCAGCTGCTGACGTTCAAGGTCGGTCTTCCCATCTGCGGCTGGGGCAGCTTCCTGAGCAGGGTGAAGCGGCACAAGAGGCGGAAGATTATGGGAGGAAATCAGAATAAGGGGACGAATAATGAACTGTAGGATAAAAACAGATAAATGTGGCCGGTATCCGGTATACAGGGGGGTGAGGATGGAGTAGTTCTCTGAGATTAGCGGTGGAGCCGTTGGGTGCGGTGAAGAGAAGATTCCGCATTACCGTGAGATGGGAGGATGACGGCAAGTATGTTCAGCAAACGCCTTGCTGCTTGTCTGGCTATGGCTGTTGTACTGGCGCTGGTCTTTGGCAGTGTTTCTGCGTATGCTGCCGAGTACACCATGGTCTGCATCCCGAAGCTGCGGATTCCATGGTTCAACCGCATGGAAACAGGGCTCTTGGAAGCCGGTAGGGAGCTGGGTGTAAATACATACCAGCAGGCTCCGGCCTCCGCAGACGAAGCTGAACAAGTGCGGCTAATTAGCGATGCCATCAACCAAGGGGTAGACGCGATCTTGGTGGTTCCCAACGATGCCAGCAGCTGTGAGCCTGTGTTCTCCCGGGCTCAGGATCAGGGGATAGTAGTTCTTACCCATGAATCGCCGGACCAGAAGTACGCCAATTACGACGTGGAAATGATCGACAATGTCAAATTCGGCGAGAAGGCCCTAGAGCTGCTGGTGGATGTTATGGGCCCCAGCGGTAAGTTCGCCATTTATGTCGGTTCCTTGACAGTACCGGCCCACAACATCTGGGCTGATGCCGCCCTGCGGCTGGCGAAGGAGAAGTATCCAGATCTCGTTTTAGTTGCCGACCGCTTCCCGGTGTCTGAGGACCAGCATGCTGCCCGGCAGACGGCTCTGGAGCTCCTGACTGCCCATCCGGACCTGAAGGGCTTCCTCTGCTTCGGCAGCCAAGGCGCACCGGGAGCTGCCCAAGCGGTGCGCGAGAAGGGACTGCAGGATAAGGTGGCGGTCATCGGCACTACTTCTCCTGCACAGGCCGCTCAGTTCCTCGAGGACGGCTCCATGGACTACAGCATTCTGTGGGATCCCGGCGAAGCGGCTTACGTCATGGTGTATCTGGCCAAGCTGATCCTGGAGGGCAAGGAAGATCAGATTCGGGACGGCATGATCATCCCGGGAATAGGTGAGGCGAGGCTGGAGGGCATGAACGTCCTCTTTGACCGGCCGCTGATCGTGACCAAGGACAACTACGCAGAATACGATTTCTAACCCAGCGCAGTTTGGTTTCCCCCGCCGGAAGGTGCCCCCGGTGGGGGAAACTGGCCTTCCCATAAAGACGGAGATGAGATGTCAATGTCTGAATTCTTGAAGCTGGTCGGCATCAAGAAAAGCTTCGGCGGCGTGCAGGCTCTGAAGGGAATCGACCTTACAGTGGGCCGCAATGAGATCCTCAGCTTGGTAGGGGAAAACGGATCGGGTAAGTCCACGCTGATCAAGATCATTTCCGGCGACCTTCAGCCGGACAGCGGCGAGCTTTGGATCGACGGCCGGATGTACAGGCAGCTGCGGCCCATTCAATCTCTGAATCTCGGTATTAGGGTGATCTATCAGGATTTTGCTCTGTTTCCCAACCTGACGGTAGCGGAGAATATCGCCTACAGCCAGCTGGTTGAGACCCAGAATCGGCTGGTCAACTGGCCGGAGGTCAGGGAAATTGCCGCCCGAGCGGTGGAGACTGTCCAAGCCGA
>DUMM01000126.1 GCA_012839845.1 Bacillota bacterium
CCCTTAGGCGACTGCTTCACCGTGATTGCCCTTGCGCTTTTGCATAATGCCCACTACTACAGGTGACAGACAGAAGATCACCGTCAGCACCAGCAATACCTTGGCGATACCGCTGCCTACGAAAATGCTGAGACTTCCCCGGGAGATATCAAAGGCTTGCCGCACATAGCCTTCAAGCATCGGTGTCAGCACGAAGGTCAGCAGTAAGGGTGCTGCCGGAATCCCGGCAAGCCTCATAAAGTAACCCAGAATTCCCATGAGAATCATCAGGTACACATCGAAAAGGCTGTTGTTGACGGTATAGGTTCCAACGACGCATATTACCGAAATCAGGGGAACCATTACACTGGCCGGTACCTTAACTACCTTCACCATGAACCGGATAGAAGCAAAGGCGATAATGAGACAGATGATGTTGCCGATGTACATAGAGCTGATCAAGCCCCAGACAAAATCGGGATTCTCCCTAAATAGAAGGGGCCCCGGCCTCAATCCCCACATCATCAGGCCTCCCAGGAGCACAGCAGTAGTACCGCCGCCAGGAATACCTAAGGTGAGCAGCGGTGCAAAGGCACCCATGGCCGCTCCATTGTTGGAGGATTCCGCAGCCGCCATTCCGGCAATGGAACCCTTGCCAATCATGTCCCGATTCTTGTTAATGCGCTTCTCGATTATATAGGACAGGAAGGAAGCTGCCGTAGCACCTGCACCCGGCATGACGCCCACAATGGTCCCCAGTATTCCGTGGCGAATTGAAGGCGGAGTGATTTCCCTTAATTCCTCCCGGGTCATCATGATGTTCTTCATGCTGACTTCATGTATCCCCACGGCTACATACTTGTGCCTGTTGATTACCATATCAATTACCTGACTGAAGCCAAACATGCCGATTACCAGCGGGATAAACGGGAGCCCGCTCAGCAGATTGACACTGCCGAAGTCAAAGCGAGAATGCCCTAAGGTCATGTCTACGCCGATAGTTGCAAACATGAGCCCCATGCCGGTAGCCACCAAACCGGTGGTTGGATTCTCCCCCAGCAGCCATCCGATGGAGGTCATCGCAAATAGGATTAGCAGTGTGAGTTCACCTGGACCGAACTTTAAACCCCACCTGGCCAGCAGCGGACCGGAGACAGTGAGAATGATGATCCCAATTGTTCCTCCGATGAAAGAGGAAATAATAGACGTCGAAAGGGCCAGCCCTGCCTTACCCTGCCGGACCAGAGGATATCCGTCTAAAGCCGTCATCACCGCCGGTGAATCACCGGGGATGTTCAGCAGGATTGCGCTGAAGGCTCCGCCGTACATATTGGAATAATACAGCGCTGCTAGAGCAATAATAGCTGTCGTCGGGTTCATCCGGAAGGTAAGCGGAAGCAGCAGCGCAACGCCTGCCAGTGACCCGATACCTGGCACAGCCCCGACAATCAGTCCCAATATTGCCCCAAACAATGCTGAGACCAGGTTAGGCAACGTCAATGCCACCTTGAATCCCTGCCAAAGAAGCTCTAGGTTTTCCATACCAGCACTCGCTTTCCTCAGATTTCGCAGCCAGCCGCTAGATAAGTCCCAGCCTTCCCTTGGGGAACGGAACCCGCAGCCAAGCTACAAATACAAGATAGACAACTACTACAGTACCCAGACTAATTGCAAGGGACCTGGTCAACTTCTCTTTCTCCATGAACCTCAACCAGGTAAAGATGTAGATTGCCATAGAAACCAGCATGCCTACCACTTGAGACAAGCAAACCATTAGCAGCAGGCCGACTGCCGGAAGAAAGGCCTTCCAGCTGAACTTGTCGCCCTGTTCCTCATCCTTTGCCTTTCGTCTCTGCAAGATGAGAGATATGCTGAACACTATAGTTAACAGGCCGCCAATGAGCGGGAGGAAACCTCCTCCCGGCCCATTGCGTACCCACAAACCATAGTTAAAGGCACCAAAAACCCAATATATACCCAGCAGCAGCGCAACGATCGGTGCAACATACTGCACGCAATATCTACTCCCTTCAACTAAAGGCAGTGGGACTGCTCAGATACTCATATTGCGGCTTTACTTAATATAGCCAACCTCTCTAAAGGTCCTGATGTTCAAGTCGATCATGTCCTCAAAGTAGGCTTGAGTGTCGGCAGCATTCATATAGGTGTCGACCAAGAGGTTCCGCTGGATATAATCCCGCTTCCATTCCTCAGTTTCAGTAACCTTGAGGAGCAGCTCTTCGTAGAATTTCACAGCTTCTGCAGGCATGTCGGGCGGTCCAGCGATGGCTCGCACTTCGGTTACCTGGATCTCGGGATAACCCAGTTCACCAAAGGTCGGCACATCTGCGAATACTCCGCCGAGCCTCTTAGCTGCGAAGGTTACGATGGGAATGATCTCCCCGGCCTCTACCTGACCAATGCACTCTGTGGGGTTGAAAATACCGACATCCACGTGTCCGCCCAGTACTGCGGACATTACTTCACCGGAGCTGTTGAACATAACGTAGGTGAATTCGCCTTCGGTGTACTTGTTCATCAGCTCAAAGCAAAGGTGGTCGCTGTTGCCCCGCTGTGAGCCGCCGATGGTGACTTTGCCCGGATTTTCCTTAGCTGCTGCAATCAAGCTGGGAATGTCTTTGTACGGGCTGTCTTTCCTTACACCGAGAGTCAGCTCGTCAAAGGCCACAGTGCCGATGTAGGTCAAGTCTTCAGTCTTTACCCGCCAATCGTTGACGTATGCGCCAACAGCCTGTCCGGAATGGAGAACCATCAGGGTATGGGCATCGCCCTTCTTGGTGTTCACATAGCTGAATGCCACTGCACCGGACCCGCCGGGCTTATTAACCACCATCAGCGGAGTGGGAGACAAACCGTACTTGCGAGCCAAATCGGCAATGGTTCTAGCATTTAGGTCGCTGCCGCCGCCAGCCGCCGATGGCACTACGAACTCGATGTCCCGGGTGGGCTTCCAGTCAGCTGCTGATGCAATAGAGGTTGTCAACAAAGCTAGAATAAGGCTGACCAACAAGAGATTAGCAAGTCTTTTCATTTTTGTTCTTCCTCCTTACTGTTCTCCTTGTCTGTACCTTTGCTTCGATAGACAGTAGATTAAGCTGCCTCGTCTTCTTGCAGTGACTCCCCTCCTTTCTGGACCAGGGCATGCAAAAAAGGATGCCTGCCAGCAAAGCTGCCTAAGGCTCCTTTTCTTCTTTAGCTCAACCGTCAAAGAGTTTGAGCAAAATCTCTTTGCCCACCGTGACATCTTCTGCCATGATCTGTTTCGCTAGCTCCCTGTCCCTGTTCCTCAAGGCATCAACTAACCGCTGATGGCGATCAATTGCGTCTTGCGCGTTGCCGGGATAATGCAGGGTCATAATGCGAAACCGGAGAATCGGATCCATCAGACTGCCCAAAATAGCCTGGAGCCTCTTATTGCAGCTTTTTTCAAGGATATAATCGTGGAATTTGGTGTTGTGCTCGAAGACAGCATCTATATCGTTTCTCTCCAGGTGGTACTTCGACTGACTGATAAACACCTCGAGCTGCAGGAGGTCTGCTTCGGTCATATTATCGAAGGCTTGGTCCAGCGCGTATTCCTCAAGCACTTTCCTAATGCCCATCAGTTCCTCTATATCCTTGATGGAAACATCGCTGACCACTAAGCCCGCCCCTGGCTTCTGGCAAACCAATCCCTCGTTTCTCACGAGAGCTAAAGCTTCCCTTACGGGGGTTCTGCTGGTATTGAAGGCCTCAGCCAGCTTGGTTTCGGTCAATCTAGTTCCAGGCGGCAGTTCACCTTCCAGGATCTGCCGGCGGAGTTCCTTATACACCTGTTGAATTAAGCTCATAGCCTCACCCACCCGGACCAAGCGCCTATGAGGCGAAGTGTATACGCTGTATGCACTGTATTATTTGTATACATTGTGTTTCATTCGGGGTTCAGATACAAGTTCCTGCTGGTTCTTTAGGAATGTCATGAAGATTTTTTCGGAGTAGGCGCACCTCGTCAGAAACACGCCTTGGCGCAGACAGCTGCTCTGTGACCTTGGAAAGGAATCTCCCTATACTGTGGGCAAGACTTCGCCCTATATTATTGTTCAAGGATATAATTTGACGGTGGCGAAATCTGCCACTGCAACCAAATGCGTAAAGGAGTTGAGCCTATGGGGTTTGCTGGTAAAGCGGTCATCGTCACCGGTGCAGGTAAAGGAATCGGGAAAAGCATTGCTCTCACCTATGCCGCCCAAGGGGCAAAGGTGGTCATTGCCGAAAAGGACCCGTCCCTGGGAGAAACCACCCTGGCGGCGATCAAAGACTTTGGCGGAGAGGCCATCTTCTGTCCAACGGACGTAACAAGACCGGAGGATATCCAAAACCTGATGGCAGAGACCGATGCCGCCTATCATCGGCTTGATATTCTGATTAACAACGCCGGCATCGGCATAACCAAGTCACCATATGATCTGACAGTTGAGGAATGGGACCTGGTGCTGAATACCAATCTGCGGGGAGCTTTCCTGTGCGCCCGGGAAGCCGCCAAGATCATGCGCCGCCAAGGAGGCGGGTCTATCGTCAACATCGCCTCCACCAGGGCCTTTATGTCAGAACCAAACACTGAAGCCTACTCTGCCTCCAAGGGCGGGATCGTAGCTCTCACCCATGCGTTGGCCGTCTCCTTTGCCGCGGACAAGATCCGGGTCAATGTCATCAGTCCTGGGTGGATCGAAACCGGAGACTACTCGCAGCTCCGGGAAATCGACCACCTTCAGCACCCAGCCGGCCGGGTCGGAAGACCCGATGATATCGCCAGAGCCTGTCTTTTCCTCACGGATGAAAATAATGACTTCATCACCGGCGCGAACATTATAATTGACGGGGGAATGACCCGTAAGATGATCTACGAGCCTTAAGAGGCAAGGACCTTCAGGGAATATGTAGAATGCGAACAAGAGGGCCATCGGTGGTTGATAGGTCAACCAATGCTGCTCTCATTGGGGTAATTTGCATCTAGAAATATATCCTCAAAACTCTTGACACCGCCTCCCCTTCGCAGTATACTTATGCATAGTTATTGAGATATTATGCGAGCGTGAATTCTGCGAGGGGAGTTGTTGTTGATGAAGAAAACCTGGGTTGGTCTGTTATGTATGGTCCTGATTCTAGCTTTGGGAGCAGCTGCCGCCGCGGCTAAGCCGGTGCTCAAGGTCGGCACCAGTGCAGATTTTCCGCCCTTTGAGTTCCAAGATGAAAAGACCGGGGAGTACTTAGGATTCGATATCGACCTGATCAAGGCTGTTGGTGAGGCCATCGGTATGGAAGTAGAGATCGTGAACACTGCTTGGGACGGACTGATCCCCGCACTGTTAACCGGCAACTTCGACTGCATCATCTCCGCCATGACCATCACTGAGGAACGCCTCAAGGCGGTGGATTTCTCCGATCCATACTTCTCTGCCAGCCAAGTGATTGTCACCAAGATTGAGGATACCTCCATCAAGACTGTTGAGGATCTCATCGGCAAGCAAGTTTCCGTTCAGATCGGCACCACCGGTGACCTGACAGTGTCTGAAATCGACGGTATAATCGTCAAGCGGTTCAACTTGGCTCCCGATGCGATTCAGGAAGTCAGAAACGGCAGCGTTGCAGCTTGCGTCATTGACCTGGCGGTGGCCGAGGAAGTGTCCAAGCAGTACAAGGACATCAAGTACGGCGAACCCATCACCACTGAGGAGTACGGCATTGCTATCCGGAAGGGCAACACCCAGCTGCTGCAGAAAATTAACGAAGGCCTAGCTCAGGTGAAGGCCTCCGGCAAATATGATGAGCTTTATGCCAAGTGGCTTAAGGACTAATTATAGCAGTCCTCTTATAAACTAACCTAATGGATTTAACCGGTCACGGTATATTCTGCTGCCGTGACCGGTCTTCATGCAATGAGACGTGTTGGAGGAATCAAATTGACACTGGATTTTTCCATTATTCCAAGCATATTGCCGGCTCTCCTCCTGGGTGCAAAGCTGACAGTGGAGCTTTCCTTTATCGCGGTGCTGATCGGCTTTGCCATCGGCTCTTTTGTCGGCGTCGGTCGTGTAGGAGGCAACCGGCTGATCCGCATTATTACCGGCGTTTATGTTGACTTTATTCGAGGCACACCCCTCTTGGTGCAGCTTTTTCTTGTCTATTTCGGGCTGCCCTCCCTTATCGGCAAGCCGGTGCCGCCCCTTACGGCGGCTATTGTCGCCATGGGCATTAACAGCGGAGCGTATGTAGCAGAGATTGTCAGGGCAGGCATCCAATCCATTGATAAGGGTCAGATGGAAGCAGCCCAGTCCTTGGGGCTTACCTATGCCCAGGCAATGCGGTATGTTGTTTTCCCCCAGGCCTTTCGCAGGATTATTCCTCCTTTAGGCAATGAGTTTATCGCCCTCTTGAAGGACTCATCACTGGTATCGGTCATAGCACTGGAGGACCTTCTCCGCAAAGGGCAAGTGGTGATCACCAGGACATTCCGGCCCTTTGAAGTCTACATGGTGGTAGCCCTCATCTACTTAATTATGACTTTGGCGATTTCCAGGCTGGTGGCCTGGTCGGAAAAGAGGTTGAAGGTAGTTGATTAGAACAGAAGGACTCAAGAAAGCTTTTGGCAGTAACGAAGTGCTGCGGGGCATCGATGTGGTTATTGAACCCCATGAAGTAGTGGTGGTCATCGGCCCCTCCGGTTCCGGCAAGAGCACCTTCCTCCGCTGCCTCAACCTCCTGGAGGAACCTACTGCCGGTAAGATATACTTCCGAGGGCAGTGCATCACTGACCCCAATGTCAACGTCAACGAAGTGCGGCGGGAGATGGGAATGGTTTTCCAGAGGTTCAACCTCTTCCCCCATATGACGGTGCTGGAAAACATCACTTTGGCTCCCATCAAGGTCAGGGGTGAATCCCCAGAAGAAGCCCGCAAGACGGCAAGGGATCTTTTGAAGAAAGTCGGCCTCTCAGACAAAGAAAACGCCTACCCAGATGAGCTTTCTGGCGGGCAGCAGCAGCGGGTAGCCATCGCTAGGGCTTTAGCCATGAAGCCCATGGCTATGCTGTTTGATGAGCCTACTTCGGCTTTGGACCCGGAGATGATCGGCGAAGTGCTTGACGTAATGAAGACCCTGGCCAAAGAAGGCATGACGATGGTGGTAGTCACCCACGAGATGGGCTTTGCCAGAGAAGTAGGCGACAGAATCCTTTTCATGGATGAGGGGGTAATCGTAGAAGAAGGGCCTCCAGAGCACGTGCTGGGAAACCCGCAAAACCCCAGAACACAAGCTTTTTTGAGCAAGGTGCTGTAGGAAGCCGAGGTTCACAGATATCTAGGCTTATCTACTCGAGGCCATCACGAATGATGGCCTCTCGTTTTCATGCTTCCTTCTCAGCTCAGCAGCAGGATAATGCGGAAATGCTGGCAAAGACTATCAAAAGAATCAGAAGGAGGCCTGCTCTTATGGAGACCGATTCTTTCATCCCCAGCTATCTGGAACTGCATAGGAGGGGTGAGCTGAAGAAGCGGGCTGAGGAGGCCGTCCGAAGGCTGGCTGATTGCGCCATCTGCGCACAAGCATGTAAAGTCAACCGTTTGCAGGGCGAATTGGGAGTGTGCGGCACAGGTAGGTTTGCCGCAGTTGCCAGTTACGGCCCCCACTACGGAGAGGAAGACGTCTTAGTGGGGACCGGAGGGTCCGGCACGATTTTCTTCAGCAACTGCAACCTGGCCTGCGTGTTCTGTCAAAACTACGACATCAGTGCCTATGGCGTCGGGCAAGAAGTCACAAGCTTAGAGCTGGCCGACATGATGCTCCGGCTGCAGGCCCGAGGCTGTCACAATATCAACTTGGTATCACCCAGCCACGTAGTGCCCCAAATTCTTGAGGCACTGGTGATAGCGGCGGACAACGGCCTTAAGCTTCCTCTAGTGTACAACACCGGTGGATATGATGCCGTGCCCACTTTGCAGCTGCTCGACGGTATAGTGGATATCTATATGCCGGACTTTAAATTCGCGGATGACGAAGCAGGAGAACGCTACAGCGGCGCCCCGCGGTATTTCACTGTGGCTAAGTCAGCTGTCAAGGAGATGCACCGGCAAGTTGGAGATTTGGTCACTGACCGGCGGGGAATTGCCCAGCGGGGTCTAATCCTGCGCCATTTGGTCATGCCCGGTCGGCTTGATGATACCCGCCGGGTTGTGGAATTCATCAGTCAGGAGATCTCCCCCAATACCTATGTAAACATAATGGGGCAGTACAGACCGGAACACATGGCAGACAGGTTTCCGGAGCTAAACCGCCCCTTAAACCGTTCGGAATATCTGGCAGCTTTGAGCACCGCCCGGGAAGCCGGCCTGCAGCGCTTGGCGAATTAGTGGACTACTGGGGCAGGCACATGTCTATCTTCCCAGCAGCTCCTTCATCACCTCGATATAGCGGGGAAAAGCCACCTCCGCATCCTCGATTTCTGGATGCCAAGCTTTCTCCCATTCCAGGGACAGATATCCTCGGTACCCACCGCTCCGCAGAAGCCCGACGGCCTCGCCGATGGGAAGGACTCCTTCGCCCACCAAGGTCAGATCAAATCCCTCATCCGAAAAACTGGCCGAGTCTTTCACGTGGACATGCCGTATCCAATGACCTAGGGCACTAAAGGTTTCGGCAAAGGTTTCCCCGTGTCTGTAAGGGTGAAGAATGTCCCACAAAACGCCCAGATTATCTATACCTGCATCCCCCAACAGCTCGCAGATCTGCTTGCTGGTACTGAAGCTGTCGTGGGTTTCCAAAAGGACTTGAACTCCTTTGCTTTCCCCCACCCGGGCCGCGTAAGCCAGACCCTCCCTGATCCTCTTGAGGGTTTCTTCCCTGTCCTGATCTTCAGGCAAAGGACCTCCGAAAACCCTTATGTACCGGGCACCGAGGCCCGCGGCAATGTCCACATTGCGCTTTGTAAGCTCCTGCTGCCCTTTGATCTCCTCAGGCTCTAAGGCTGTGTACCTTAGTCCCGTGGAAATGCAGACAACCTCCAAACCGCAACTGCTAAACTTCTTCCGGGTAGCTTCAATCTGCGTGGGCTCGAATTCCTCCAGTGTATGTAAGGCAGCTTCACCTCTAAGCATGCGGATTTCTACCCCATCATATCCGCACCGCCGGGCAATCTGTATAACTTGATCTACATCATACTCAGGACAGCCCAGCGTACTGAAGGATAGCTTCATGCTGCGCCCTTCCCCCTATTCGTCTTCAGTTGAGAGATCTTCCACCTCAAAGGTAAACTCCAGCTTTTCGCTCGGCGTGATTCTAACGCCCAACGGCTCCCTTTCCCACCTAATATCGCTATCTGCCGACAGGCTGCAGACATTTCTGAGGATGATGCTCCAATCTCTCGCCTCTCCATAGGCCCGGACTGAATATCTTCTGCCTACCCGCTGAACGCTTATGGCCATAGCCGTTTTGCCCCTCAGGTTCGGCACCTCAGCTTTAGTAGTCTGACCGTCCTGGAGCTCGAACACATGGAAGGTGATCCCTTGGGTATAGTCATAATCAGGCCTATCCTCAACGGCTCCCACCGGGATGATGGAGTTTTCTCGCACCATCAGCGGCAGGCTGAAATAGTCGTGGACCTCCTTAACCCAGCGGCCGCCTTCTACTATTCTATTGGTGAGAAAACTGGTCCATTTCCCCTCGGGCAGATAGTACGATACTCTCCCATCTGGGTCAAAGACAGGAGCGACGAGAAGCGACTCACCCAACATGTACTGCCGGTCCAGGTAATCGCAGCCCGGATCATCGGGAAACTCCAACATCATGGCCCGCATAACGGGAATTCCCCGTTCGGCAGCTTCACAGGCAGCTTTGTAGATATAGGGCATTAGGCGGCACTTGAGCTTGGTGAAATAGCGCAGCACGTCAACTGCCTCTTCATCGAACAGCCACGGCACCCGGTAAGACTTGCTGCCGTGAAGGCGGCTGTGGGATGATAGGAGGCCAAATGCCACCCAGCGTTTGTAGAGATCGGGAGTGGCGGTGTCTTCAAATCCGCCTATATCATGGCTCCAAAACCCAAAACCCGATAGGCAAAGGGAAAGCCCTCCCCGCAGGCTTTCAGCCATGGATGGATAGGTAGCATAGCAATCTCCTCCCCAGTGCACGGGGAACCTCTGACCGCCGACCGTCGCTGAGCGGGAAAACAGGACTGCACTGCCCTTGCCGAGTTCTTCCTCTATGGCTTCAAACACCGCTTTGTTATACAAGGGCGAATAGTAGTTGTGCATCTTCACTGGGTCAGAACCGTCGAAGTACACAACATCTGTGGGAATGCGCTCGCCGAAATCGGCCTTAAAACAGTCGACGCCCATACGCATAAGCCGCTTCAACTGCCCCTTATACCACTCACAGGCAGCTGGATTGGTGAAATCTACAATGGCCATTCCCGGCTGCCACAGATCCCACTGCCAGACATCGCCGTTAGGTTTCCTGATGAAATACCCTTTCTTGGCTCCTTCCTCAAAGAGGGCAGAACACTGGGCAACATAGGGATTGATCCAGACGCAAATCCGCAAACCCCGAGCCTTAAGTCGCTGGAGCATCCCCTCTGGGTCTGGAAATGAAGTGCGGTCCCATTGAAAATCGCACCAGTGAAATGCCTTCATCCAGAAGCAGTCAAAATGAAATACGTGCAGCGGTATATCCCGCTGGGCCATACCTTCCACGAACTCTGTGACCGTCTGTTCGTCGTAATTGGTGGTGAAGGAGGTTGTAAGCCACAGGCCAAAGGACCAGGCAGGAGGCAAAGCGGGCCTGCCCGTTAGGGCTGTGTATTTTTCCAGCACCTCTTTGGGCGTCGGGCCGTAGATTAGGTAATAGTTCAGATACTCTCCCGGCACGCTGAACTGCACCCTGGAGACTCTTTCTGTGCCCACTTCAAAGGATACACACTCCGGATGGTTGACGAATACGCCGTAGCCTCGGTTAGTCATATAGAACGGCACGTTCTTGTATGCCTGTTCGCTGCTGGTTCCGCCATCTCGGTTCCAAATGTCTACTTCCTGCCCGTTCTTCACAAAGGCAGTAAACCTCTCGCCCAGTCCGTATACACACTCTCCCACTCCCAGATCCAACTGTTCACGGACATAGGTCGTGCCGTCATCCCGTTTGATATAGGCCATGCCCCGCCAACCGCTGCCGGTAATGCGCTGCCCTCCGCTGACAAAGTCCAGACTCCAATCTGCTTTGTTCACTCTAGCGCTGAGGGCTCCGGCGCTGACAGTCACAAACTTCTCATCCTCAGTGACAGAGAACGGCCCGTCGGCATCAGCCTGCACTTCAAACTCAGGTCCCCGATACCTAACCCCCTGAAAATGGGAGATCTCAACTCGGATGACATCAGCCATGGGCGCAGACAGCTTTATCGACAAAAGCGGTCCGTCCAAAGTATCTCCCCTGTGGCGGATGCGCTTACAGGGAGCGAGAATCGATACCGAATTTGAACTCCTTTCCAAGCTGTATACCTCAGCTGGAAAATGGAGTTCAAACCCTTCCCGAACCAGCCAGTTGCCATCGGTAAACTTCATGGTTTCATCCCCCGAACACCGTTTGCAGTCTTCCTTCTTTAACAAACACGGGCATGGCATCGATAGGAGCCGGACAAGTCATCACTCTGCCGCCTTCATAGACCTTCTTGTCAACCATGCTCCACCAGCTGCCCTCAGGCAGATATACTTCCCGTTCCCGCATCCCCTCGTACAGGATTGGACAGACCATAATGTCGCTGCCGAACATATATTGGTCTTCTATCTCCCAGGCCTTTTCATCCTTGGGGAAATCGTAGAACAGGGGCCGCATTACCGGCGTGCCTTTCTCATGGGCCTCCTGCATAAGGGTCTTAATGTACGGCCGCATCTTCTCCCGGATTTCCATGTATTTCCTGCAAATCTCGTAAACCTCTTCGCCGTAGCTCCAGACTTCGTTGTCGGCGCCGCTGGGCACTTTTCCGCCCCCAGTTGTCCCGATGGGCTTTTTCATCGGCTCTCGGCAGCCGTGGAGACGAAATACGGGCGAAAACGCGCCAAACTGGAACCACCGGACCAGCAATTCCTTAAACTTATCTGAGTGTATATTGCCGCCGTGAAAACCGCCGATATCTGTGGTCCACCACGGGATCCCTGCCAGCCCCATATTCAGCCCAGCCGCCAGCTGATTGCGAAGGGCGCGAAAACTGGAGTCTATGTCCCCAGACCACACCAAGGCTCCATACCTCTGGGAACCGGCCCAGGCGCAGCGTATGAGGTTGATGACATGCTCCTGCCCTTCAGCGGTCATCCCATCGTAGGCCATCTTGGCATACAGCTTTGGATAGAGGTTTCCGATCTCCAGCACAGAGCCCAAGTGATAACGATAATGACTGTATTCATAGTCGGTAAACTCAGGTTCTGCCTCATCAAGCCAAAAGATGCGAATTCCTAAATCGTAGTAGTTCTTCTTGATCTTGTTCCAGACATAGGCTCGCGCATCGGGATTGGTCATGTCGACGAAACAGGCATTGCCCAGCTGCCCAAGGCGCTTTCCCGCTTCAGACCTGACCAGGTACCCAAGCTCCCGCATTTCCTCATAGTTCTCGCTGTCCTGTTCCACAGTGGGCCAGATCGAGACCATCAACTGGATGCCCATTTCTCTTAATTCCTTGACCATCTTCTCGGGGTCCGGCCAGTAGCAGCGGTCGAACTTCCAATCACCCTGATAGGGCCAATGGAAATAATCCACCACGATGACCGAAATAGGCAGGCCCCGCCGCTTATATTCCCGGGCAACCTCCATAATCTCCTCCTGGGTCTGGTACCGCAGCTTACACTGCCAGAAACCCATCGCCCAATCGGGCATCATCGGCACCTTTCCGGTGACATCAGCGTAGTTCTCAACGATCTCTGCTGAATTGTCGCCGGCGGTAATCCAGTAATCCATCTGTTTGGTGGAATAGGCAATCCATTCGGTCAAGTTCTTGCCAAATGTGACCTTGCCGACGGCAGGGTTGTTCCAAAGCATACCGTAGCCTTTACTAGACAGCGCAAAGGGCACGCTGGCCTGGGAGTTCCTTTGGGCCAGCTCGAGTATACATCCCTTGAGGTTCAGATACGGCTGCTGGTACTGACCCATGCCGTAGATCTTTTCATCGTCGCAAGCTTCAAAGCGCACAGTCAGTTGGTAGTTGTCGGTACCTCGATGGGGCTCAAAAGTGCGGGGATCGATTTCCAGAGCACTGTTGAACTCCTCTTCAACGTTTCCGCGAAAGCGGTTGCGGTCATATTCTTCCAAGAGTAGTTTATTCTCATGATTGTAAAACCGAAGCTTGCCGGTGCTCATGACTTCACAGCGGATCTTGCCGTTGATGATCTCCGCCCGCTGATCGTCTATCCTAATTTCCGCCCGGCTTTCTGCCGGCTCCAGCAGCGCAGAATAAATCCCGTCATCTTGGAACCTGTCAAGCTGTGTCGCCCGCACCCGGAGAGCATTCTTACCCCAGGGTTCGATGCAGAGCAGTTCCTTATCATCCCGCCTCAAGAGTTTGTTCCCAACTTGCTTGAACACCGAGCACCCTCCTCTGGTGTGATATACCGACCATCGTAAAAACCTTGATTCCTGTTATTCCTTCACCGCGCCGGCAGTAAGACCGCCCACTATATATTTCTGGAGGAACACAAAGGCCAGCACTACAGGCGTGACAAGGATCGCTCCATAGGCCATAATCGCGTTCCACCTGGTACCGTACTTGCTTTGGAACTTATAGATGTTGGCTGTAAGCGGGCGCATCTCCGGCATTACGTTAAAGGTCATGGAATAAGCCAAGTCATTCCAGCCCCCTAAGAAGGAGATGACTGCCACCGTGATGATCCCAGTCTTAATAGCAGGGAGCATAATTAGGAAGAAGGACTGAAGAGCATTACAGCCGTCAATGCGGGCCGCATCGTCCAATGATTTCGGAATGCTGTTGAAATATGATCGAAGGATAATAACGATAAACGGAATTGAACCGGAAGAAATTGCCACCACAGGCGCCCAGAAAGTACCCAAGAGCCCCATCTTATTGAATATGAGATACATAGGGGTAAGCATCAGTGATGGGGGCAGCATCTGAGACACTAAGAAGGCCAGCAGCATGATCCTCCGTCCAGGGACTTTGTACCTGCCCATTCCATAAGCGGCCGGAATGCCGATGAGCATGGAAAGGCACATGGACATGGTGGCGATGATGCAGCTGTTCCGCAGGGAAGTAAAGAACTCCTTATCCCTGATATTCAGCAGCCAAGGCTCAACGGTGCGATTGTCAATACAAAAGTGATCCACATGACAGTGTAAAACTGATCCACCCCTGACAGAGTCAAAGTGATCCACCTAGTCGTTTCTTTGTGCAGCTCAACTATCGATGTTTTAAACGGTAGGA
>DUMM01000127.1 GCA_012839845.1 Bacillota bacterium
ATGTAGCCGAACGCTACGGTAAGACACACGTCTTCATGGGCAATGCTGATACCCGCATCCTACTTAGTGGAAGCAAGGAACAGATCCGGCAGGAAGTTGAGCGGTGCATGCGGATCGGCAAGAAGTGCCCTGGATTCTTCATGGCGGTAGGAAATCATATTCCGCCAAACACTCCGGTGGAAAATGCGTTATACTATAACGAAGTATACGAAGAGTTATCACGGCGCTAGAGCGAGAAGAGAAGTCAGGGGGGTTGCATGTGGTACAAGAAAGGAGTTACACATTCAGGATAGCAGAGGACGGCGTCGATCCCGAATTGGTTCCCAAACGTACGCTGTATACCGGCGCACAGATACCGGCTATCGGCCTTGGGACCTTTGGCTCTGACCGCTTTTCCGGAGAGCAGGTTGCTGCCGCGGTACTGGGTGCTGCTGAGGTAGGCTACAGGCATTTTGACTGTGCCGCTGTCTACGGCAATGAACACCTGATCGGCGAATCGCTGCAGACCATTATGCGGGGCGGCGTGAAGCGGGAGGAGCTCTGGATTACTTCTAAACTGTGGAATGACAAGCACCATCCAAAAGACGTCATCCCTGCGTGCAAGCAGTCTCTCAAAG
This sequence comes from Bacillota bacterium, assembly GCA_012839845.1. GTDB lineage: Bacteria > Bacillota > Limnochordia > DTU087 > DTU087 > DTU087. The sequence continues at coordinate 618 of DUMM01000127.1, forward strand.
ATCTGAAGCTGGAGTATCTGGACCTTTATCTTGTTCACTGGCCTTTTCGAAACACCCATCGGCCGGGAGCTAGACCCGATGAACGGGACCCCAATGCCAAGCCTTATTCCCATGATGAGTACATGGAGACCTGGCAGGAGATGGAACGCCTGGTGGAATTGGGGCTGGTAAGACATATAGGTACATCAAATATGACGATACCTAAACTCAAGCTGCTGCTCAGGGATGCCCGCATCAAGCCTGCCTGCAACGAGATGGAGCTGCATCCCCATTTTCAGCAGCCGGAGCTTTTCCAGTTCTGCCTAGATAACGATATAGTCCCTATCGGTTTTTGTCCCATTGGGTCGCCCAACCGGCCGGATAGAGACAGAACTCCCGAGGATACCGTGGATATCGAGGATCCAGTGATTGTGGCTATCGCCGAAAGGCTGGGTGTACACCCCGCGGTTGTGTGCGTAAAGTGGGCTGTCCAGCGAGGTCAAGTCCCCATACCATTTGCGGTTGACCGGGAGCATTATCTGGCCAATATCAAATGTACCGTGTCTGAGCCGCTTACCGACGAAGACATGGAAGCCATCGCCAAGATAGATAAGAACTGCCGCTTGATCAAGGGCCAGGTCTTTCTCTGGGAGGGAGCTCGGGGATGGGAGGACCTTTGGGATCCGGACGGAGTAATTGTTGACATGAGATAGACGGTCTTGCGTCAACCCCAGGCTCTCCTTTTAGTCGGAGGAAAGAGTTCCATAGGCAAACCGCTCCAATGGGAGCGGTTTGCCGCGACTGTAGGCCATATCGTAATGCATACCGTGCATAGTTGGGGGAAACTCTTGGATGAAAGGGATAGCGCTTTTGTTCTGAGAACTAAACGAAGAAAGGGTATGCCCGCGGAGGGAGCTGAAACAATGCTTGGGGTCCAACTCACTCTAGTAAAGCAGGAATTCGAGGCCCAGAGGATAGAGAATATCCGGCAGCATCTTGAACAGCAGTTAGATGAAGTACAGCTCAATCTTGAGTCCGGGGCATCGGTGGCTGTCGCCGTCGGGAGCAGGGGGATAGCTAACCTTAGGGAGATAGTCTGCTCCACTGTAAAGTGGATTTTGAACCAGGGTTGGAAGCCGTTTATCATCCCGGCTATGGGGAGCCACGGAGGAGCCACACCGGAAGGCCAGCGGGCCGTATTGGAGCACTACGGCATTACAGAAGCCAATGTCGGCGCTCCCATTCTGTCCTCTCTGGAGGTAGTCGAACTTCCCAGTGAAGGCTTACTGAATAAGGTGTATATGGACAAATATGCGTATGAGGCCGATGGAGTAATTGTCATCAACCGGATTAAGCCCCACACTGATTTTCACGGGCAGTTCGAGAGCGGACTGATGAAAATGTGTGCCATCGGCCTGGGAAAGCACAAGCAAGCCCTTGAGATTCACCGCTTCGGGGTAGTAGGGCTGAAGGAAAGGATTGTTCCGACTGCCCGTCAGATAATTAGGCACGGCAAAGTAAAGCTGGGGATCGGTGTTGTAGAGAATGCCAGCAGCGAGACAGCGGTTATCAAGGTGCTGCGGCCCGAGGAGTTTGAAGAGGAAGAACCTAAGCTGCTCGAGCATGCCCGGAGATTGATGCCCAAGCTGCCCGTTGACCAGATAGATGTGCTGATCATCGATGAGTTTGGTAAAGACATCAGCGGCGTAGGTCTTGACCCCAATATTATCGGCCGTATTGGGATTAGAGGGGAGCCGGATGCCGAAAAACCCCAGATTTCATCAATACTGCTGACGGATCTCACCGATGGTTCCCAGGGCAACGCGTTGGGGATGGGGCTGGCTGATGTCATCACAAGAAGGGTTTACGACAAGATTGACTTTAAAGCCACCTATGAAAATGCGGTAACCAGCGGTTTCCTTCAGCGGGCCAAACTGCCGATAGTTGCCGAGACAGATGTCGAAGGCATAAGTTACGGGCTTAGGGCCGCGTGTCGAACCCCCGAGAACGCCAGGATTGTCAGAATCAAGAACACGCTGAGGCTTGGCGAGCTTTACGTTTCAGATGCTGTCCTTCCAGAACTGCAGCATCAGCCCGGGGTTAAAGTCACTGATCAGAGATTGCCGTTGGTGCAGGCGGACGGCAGTCTGCCGCCCTTTGAGTAAAACCCTCCATAGGTGGTTAGGTTGTACGACATGGGCTGTAAGGGGGAGGTTAGCCGGTTATGCCTAAAAAGCGATACGCCATTGTAGGAGTTGGAAGCAGGGCGAGACTCTATTACCAAGCTTTGGCATCTGCATATAGAGAGACCAGCGAAATTGCCGCCTTTTGTGATATCAACCCCGGCAGGATGGACTATGCGAACAGCATCCTGGTGAATGAATGCGGTGCTCAGCCTGTACCTACATATCTTCCATGGGATTTTGAAAAGATGGTTCAAGACACCAAACCGGATGTTGTCATCGTTACCTCCATCGACCGCACCCATCACATTTACATCAACAAGGCAATGGAGCTGGGGTGTGATGTGATCACAGAAAAGCCTCTTACTATAGATGAAGAGAAGTGTCAATCCATCCTCGATACCGTGAAAAAGACCGGACGGAATCTGCGGGTGACATTCAACTATCGGTACGCCCCTTACAATAGCAAAATAAGAGAACTAATCTGCGAAAGGGTAATTGGGGATGTGACTTCTGTCCACTTTGAGTGGCTGCTGGATACCAAACACGGCGCCGACTATTTCCGCCGCTGGCATAGGGATAAGCGCAACAGCGGGGGCCTGCTTGTTCATAAAGCCACCCATCATTTTGACCTGGTCAATTTTTGGCTTGGAGCAAGGCCTAAAACAGTGTTTGCCATGGGAGATCTCTTGTTCTACGGCAGAGAAAATGCAGAAAGACGGGGAATGCGGCAGTTCTACTACCGGGGTACCGGAAGCAAAGTGGCGGCAGATGACGCCTTTGCTCTTGATCTGAGGTCAGACCCGGATTTAGAGAGAATGTATTTGCAGAACGAGAAATACGATGGATACCTTAGGGATCAAAGCGTCTTCGGCGATGGAATCAGCATCGAGGATACGATGGCCGTGATGGTGAGGTATGATACAAAAGCCATTCTCACATACTCTCTCAATGCGTATATGCCGTGGGAAGGCTATCGGGTGGCCTTTAACGGGACTGATGGGCGGATAGAGGTAAATGTGTGTGAAAGAAGCTATGTCAGTGGTGGTACCCGCAAGTCTGCGGAAGGAGCTGTTGAAAGGAAGGAAATTGTCGTATTGCCCATGTTTGGTGAGCCCTATAAAGTAGAGGTGCAAGACGCCGAAGGCGGCCATGGGGGAGGAGACCCGGCTTTGCTGCGGGATTTGTTCGGCGAACCGCAAGAGGATCCCTTGAATCGAGCGGCTTCTCACATAGACGGAGCATTGAGCATCGCAGTTGGCATGGCTGCCAATAAGTCCATGAGAACCGGTCAGGCGGTTCAGGTGGATGAGCTCTTTGAGCTTTAGGGTCACGATGTTGGAACGCGCTGGGTTAAATTTTCAATGGCTGCCTAAAGCCCCCTAGAGCCGTATCCTCAGGCTTTGAGCGGAAGGAGACCGGAAAATGAATGCATCTTCATCCATACTGCCAAGAATAGCGATTACTATGGGCGATCCATATGGAGTAGGTCCAGAGATCATAGTCAAAGCTACTGCCCGTCCGGATGTGCGGGAGGTCTGTGACCCCATTATCGTTGGGACTATGGAAATCTTAGAGCAGGCGGCAGAGATTGTGGGGGGAGAGATTTCATGCCCAGTTATAGAACCGGAGATACCGCTGGATTTAGAGCTTAACCGCTTTGGAGAGGTTTCCGCTGCCGCAGGGAGAGCGGCCTTTGCGTATATTGAAAAAGCGGTTTCTCTAGCTCTGGCGGGCGAGGTCGACGCCGTCACCACAGCCCCTATCCATAAGGAAGCAATTAACCTGGCTGGTTATCACTTCAGCGGTCATACGGAGATCCTGGCAGCCCTGACAAAGACAGAATCTGTGAGCATGATGCTGGTCTGCGGCAGAATGCGGGTCGCCCACGTAACGACCCATATTGCCTTGGAAGAAGTGCCCCGCCGCATCACGCAGTCTCGGGTTGTCGAGGTGATCGAGCTCTTTCATGAAGCCTTACTGAATCTAGGAATTGACTCGCCGCGCATTGCCGTGGCAGGTCTTAACCCCCATTCTGGAGAAGGGGGTCTATTCGGCCGTCAGGAAATTGAAGTCATTACACCAGCCGTGGAAGCGGCGGTTGAGCGAGGATACTGTGTAGAGGGTCCCATACCTCCTGACACTGTCTTTGTGAAAATGCTAGCCGGTCAGTATGACGGTGTGGTTGCCATGTACCATGATCAGGGGCATATTCCAGTGAAGCTCCTTGGGTTTACCGCTGAGCCAGAAACCCGCAGCTTGCGCAGTGTTGAGGGGGTCAACGTGACTTTGGGACTTCCCATCATCCGCACGTCGGTGGATCATGGTACCGCCTTTGACATTGCCGGCACCGGTAAAGCCAATGAAAAAAGCATGGTTGATGCCATCCTCATGGCGGCAATGATGGCCGGTCATCGTATTCGCAAGGCTGGAGCTAGATCATAAGTCCATTCGGGTGACAGGGCGCTTCTGTGAGAACCCGCTCCATGCCCTAAAACCTCGTCAAAGCTCGGCTTGGCTCCGGGCTCAGCTGTCGCTATGATCGATGTACTTGCCTCAGACGACGGGAGTCCAAGCCAACCGGGCATCCCCATATGCTATTTCCAACTTGTTGCGGATGGTAAAAAAAGACCGTCGGCATCCCTCCTCGAATCCTGCATCCTACTACCTGTCAAAGATTCAGCTCATTGCCATTACACAGGCGATAAACTAAATTAATGCAGTTAACCGGTTAAATGGCAGGATTATCTGCAAAGAGATGGAATAGTGATATTAAGGGACTAGAGTGTCTGTAAGTTTGGCCTGTTATCTGCCTGCTGGGCAGTGAAAATGGAAACTGCATCAGATGAACGCATAGACCTAAGCGAGGGAGGTGGGAACTGGTTCAGAGAGCTGATGGTTTCTTCTCATTGGGCTCAGGTGTGTGGCACACAGCAATGGATTTCCTGAAGGAGGAAGGATGCAGGCATGAAAAAATCATTGCGGGTAGTTGTAGTGGCGGCCGCGCTAGCTTTGCTGATGGCTCTTGGCAGCGGCACTGGCTTTGCTAAGGTCACCATCGACTTTTGGACCCTGTTTACCGGCCCTGACGGCAGGGTTATGGGTGAGTTGGTCGAGCGCTTCAATGCTGAGCATCCGGACATCGAAGTGGTCATGCAGATTCTGCCTTGGGGTGAACCGTACTACAGTCGGTTGGCAACTAGTGTAGTCAGCGGTGAAGCTCCCCAGGTAGCCATCTGCCATGACTATATGATCCCCCGCTTCGCCTCCACCAACGCCGTATATCCCATCAACGAATCCATGCTAGAAGTCCTCGAGATGGGAGAGGAGATGTTCTACGAAGCGGTGTGGAACAACTCCGGCAGCTACGAAGGGGTGCGCTACGGTATTCCTCTAGACTTCCACGGATTCGGCGTCTACTACAACGTTGATTTGCTCCATGAGGCAGGCATGTCATCTGAGTTTGATGCTTTGCCGGTAACCGGTGATGAGTTTGTAGCTGCGCTGAAGAAGATGACCAAAGACTTAGACGGCGACGGCACCATCGATCGGTGGGGCATCATTGCTCCTCTTGACTGGTTCAGGGCCTGGAGTCTCTGGGCCGGTGTATGGCAGTACGGAGGAGACTTCCTGTCAGAAGACAAGACCCGCTCCACCTGGAATACTGAGATCGGCCGCAAGTCGCTGCAGTTCCAAGTTGACTTGATTCACAAGCACCAGGTCATGTCTCCTGAGCTGTCGGTGAATCCGTTCCTGGCATTCTACCAGGGGCAGGCCGCTACCATGATCAGCGGAGTTTGGGAGGTATTGGGAGCTGAAGCAGCCGAAGGACTCAACTACACCGTGGGCAATCATCCGCTCATCGGTCCTGAAAAGGTCTACGCCATTGGGTCACACACCTTTGTACTGCCAGTCCAAGCCAGGAGAGATGCAGAGAAAGAGCGGGCGGCTTTGACTTTCATTAAGTGGATTCTGGATCACAACCTTGACTGGGTCAAAGCCGGTCAGTGCCCTTCAAGGCTGGATGTTCTGGAAATCGAAGAGTTCAAGACTGCTCCTTACCTCCTGCCGCAGAGGACCATTGCCCAGCAAGGTGCTTACGGCAGGTACTTGCCCAAACTGGTGCCGTGG